>DATJYV010000045.1:0-2948 GCA_035499415.1 Bacteroidota bacterium | reverse complement strand
TTCGCAAGCGGTTCGCTCTGCAAACAATCGGCGAACTCCTCCGATTTCAGTCGACCGGCCGCCTCGTTACCCAGTGAAATACTCCGTGCGCCCGCTACCGGAACGGAGTGGGGATCGCCGGGAGACTCACTGCCCCTGATGAACCCACGGCCTCGACTCCGAAGAGGTAATCGTCCTTCGACTCCTTGAGGATGATCGTCGTGTCCGCTGTAAAGTAACCCCCCTGCCAGACTGGCGCGTCCGTCTCCCGATACTTCACTACATACCCTCGAGGAAACGCACCGCGACCGCGCCCCCATTGAAGTTGCGTTCCGTACCCGAGCCCTGCGGCAACGATTCGAGCATCCGGCGGCGATTCGGGGGCCAGCGCCAGATCCGCCAGGACTGCTGCGTTGACCCGCGCGACATTTGTACAGTAATCGAAATCCACGTTTTCCGGGAGGTCGCCAAACTTTTTCCCCGCCTCGGTCCGTACGTCCTGATGCTGCCAGTCATAGTTCTCCTTCGCAGCGCAGAAGCGGACGGCAGCATATCCCCGGTCATGGAAGGGCTCATGGTCCCCGCCACGCAGGAAACGGTCGAGCCGATAGACCAGTTTCACGCCGAAGGCCGGCACATACCGGCCAGCGATATCGAGCGCCGCCCGAGCCAGGTTTCTACTCGGCCCGTCGTTTTCAAGGCCGAGGGCGTTGCGGCGACGAAAAACGGCGCCGGTATCCTGCGGCGAAAAGGCCTGAGAAAAGAGGCGGACAAATGAGCTCTCTGTGTTTCCCACGCCGTCACGGGACGAGCCCACGATGTCGTTGTTTAACATTCCGTCGAGACGCAGGTGACGTTCCTTCGCCATCTCCACCCAGGCGGTTGAGCCCAGCAATCCCTCTTCTTCGCCGGCGAATGCGATGAAAACAACCGTCGCGTTCAAGTCAACTGCGCTCAGCACGCGTGCGCATTCCAGGACGACGGCAATTCCGCTTCCGTCGTCATTTGCACCGGGCGCATCGCGCGTCTCGTCCATGCCGTCGCTGTTACGCGAGTCGTAGTGTGCACCAAGCACGAACACGCGGTCGGGATCCCGGCCCTTGAACGTTGCAACGATGTCGACAACCCGTGCCGCGCGTTTCAGGCGGCGCGATGCCGGGATATCCGCGTCAAACCGCGCGACGCTCATTCTTCCACCGCTTCCGGCCGCAATGCGGCGGAATTCGGATTCAATCCATCGCCGGGCCGCACCGATTCCTCGTGTGTCGCTCATCGTGTCGGAAAGGGTGTGCCGCGTACCAAAACCGACCAGCCGATCGACCGTCCGCCGGATGTTATCGCGGGAAATTTCGGCCACGATCCTTCCGACCTCGGGATCCGGAGCGGGAATCGTCTGAGCAAATGCCGCGTGAACGTTCAGGACGGATAATACGAGGCCAGGATAAATGTATCGCCGGGATCGATCGTTCATTGCCGCTCCTCCGGTGGAACTCCATGAATGAGTACGCCAAGTTTCGCAAAATCGACCCCCACTGCGTCGGATTCCTCGCGGAGGATTCTTCGCCACGCACGCCGAAGCCCGGTATTCCACGGGTAGAGGTCGTCGAAGACCACCACAGAAAAACCGTCGAGATGGGGTCTCATCATTCGGTAGTAACTGACCATCGCGGCCTCTTCGTGGTGGCCGTCGACAAATGCAAGTTGGACGGGAGCAAGATCCCTGAGAACGTCCGGCAGAACGTCCTGGAATCGGCCGTTAACGACCCGGAAGTGTGAAGTTGAGAGTCGACCGACCGACTCTCGTGCAATGGTCGCGAGTGTCGGATCGCCCTCGATCGTCGTGAACTGGCTTCCGTTTCCATTCAGGTCGAGGGCGGCCTGAATATACATCGCTGAAACGCCGAGATTTGCCCCCAGCTCGACGACAGACAACGGTTTCAGATGACGGACAAGTTCGAAGAGAACCAACCCCCAATGTCTCGGGACGGAGGATGTTCGATGGATGGAAGAAATTGAACGATCGCGCGGCCCTTTGCGGGAGCTGAACAAGGAGCGAAGGCCACCTTCGCCGGAGCCAAAATCCGTCATCGCGATTCGCTCGTTCCGATGTGCGAGGTCGTCTCGGACTGCCTGAATCCGCGTCATGGCCTCCGACTCTTCCGAAGACATCTTGGACGGCACCAACGTCGCGACAATGCGTTCGGCAGATTCCGGCAATCGCTGAACGTGCATCGCCCGCGTGAGATAGAAACGAAAGAGCGGGAATGCGACGGAGTGGTGCGTCAAGGCCGCGGGTCCCCGATGAGCTCCGGATACTTGAGGCCCGTCGCGGTGTTAAAGAGAACCACGAGATCGGTCTCTTTGGTCAAACGCTCTTCCGCAAGGTGCGCAAGCGCGGCAACGGTTGCGGCCCCTTCGGGCGAGATGAAGAGCCCTTCTTTTTTCGCGATCTCGGAGACGGCCGCACGGATCTCCTCATCGGATACGCTCAGGGCAACGCCGCCGCTTGCATAAATAGCAGTGAGTATCAGATGGTCGGCGAAGGCCTTGGGCACCCGCAGGCCGGATGCGATCGTTTCCGCATGCTCCCAAGATTCTGAATCCCCGCGGTGCGCCACGAATGCCCTCGCGATGGGTGCACATCCCGCCGCTTGAACGCTGACCATTTTCGGCCGCTCCCGACCGATCCATCCCAACTCCTCCATCTCCTCAAATCCCTTCCACATCCCGATCAATCCCGTACCTCCGCCGGTTGGATAAACGATCCAATCGGGGAGTTTCCAACCCAGTTGCTCGGCCAGCTCGTAGGCCATCGTTTTCTTCCCCTCGAGGCGGTACGGCTCCTTGAGTGTGGAAACGTCGAACCACTCCGGATGTTTTTTCCTTTCTTCGTTCATCGCTTTCGCCGCGTCGCTTATGTTTCCCTGCACGAGGGTGATGTGTGCGCCGTACGCAATGCACTCCTCGAT
>DATJYV010000044.1:0-2258 GCA_035499415.1 Bacteroidota bacterium | reverse complement strand
CGCGCGGCGAAGCTTCCGCGGGTTGAGCTCCGGCTCCCCAAGCGGGTTGTGGGAACGAACACCACGGAGAGCATGCAGTCGGGGATTCTCTACGGTGCGATCGATGCGACGGAGGGTATGGTGCAGAGGTTACAACGCGAGCTCGTGCAAATCGCCGGAAAGCGCGGCCGTGTTATCGCTACGGGGGGATTCTCTCAGTTTGTCGCGAAGCACTCGAAGGTCATTGAGGCGGTGGAGCCCACTCTTGTGCTCGACGGCGTTCGACTCATCTGCGCACGACGGCGTCCCTAATCCCGCCCCGCTCAAGCCTGATTTTCGAAGACCGCCTGAATTCTTTTCTGAACGTCGTCCCGGATCCGGTCGATGTCGGCCGCTTCCGAGTGATGCGCGTAGAGGAGTTGATAGACGCTGAGGAGCCCTCGAATGCCCGTCTCCAGCACTCTCAGCTGGCGGTGGAGCTCTTCACGCCGCCTGCCCGCCACGCCATTTCCCGCGCCGGAGAACCCCGCCTCGATTGCGAGATTGAGACTCGCGAGGGCCGAGTGAAGAGACGGGGTGATCGCGTTGATGACATCCCGCACCTTATCCGTCGCTTCTTTGTTCAGGATCATTTCCCTTCCCCGCTCTTCCTCGAGACTTCGTTCGACCCGGAACAGGTGACGCTCGTGCGTTGACTTGATGAGAATGTCGAGGTGACGGAGTTCGATTTGTTCTTTGCGCGCGTAATCGTACGCCCCCAGCTTCATCGCTTCAACCGCCACTTCCTCCGACCCCGCCCCTGTCAGTACCACGACCGGGGTCTCGTTTTTCTGTTCGTACATCCATTGGAGAAAATTCAAGCCGGTGAGCTCGGGCATCATGTAATCCAGCAGGATGACATCAAAGCCCCGCTGACTGGTCTCGACGGCACTGATCGCCTCGCGCACCGAATGGGTGATCCGTACTTCGTATCGATATTCCTCTTCGAGCGAGTGTCCCAAAAGGTTGACGAAGGACTCGTCGTCGTCGACGAGCAGGACGCGAAGATGTTCTCCCAGCATGGAATGTTTTCCCTTCACAAATCGTATCTACCGGCCGCCCAGCATCGCGACAGAGGCATTCGCCAGGTTGACGATCGGGGTGAAATAGACGCCGAACAGGAGCGTCGGGATCACGAGGCAGAGCAAAACCGCGATTTGCGTGCGCGAGAAAACAAGCGGCGGACCTGCTTCGGCCGGATCCCGCAGAAACACGTTCCGGAAAATTCTGACATAATAATACAATGAAATAACGCTGTTCAACGCCCCGACGATCGCAAGCCATATCCATTTGGCGTCGAGCAGGGCCGCAAACAAGTACAGTTTGCCCACAAATCCCGCTGTCGGAGGGAGACCGGTAAGCGAGATGAGAAATATGACGAACGAAACCCCGAGGAGCGGCGAACGGTACCCGAGTCCCCGGTAGCTGTCGATATGCTCGCTCCCGGTTTTTTCCGCAACAAGCATCACGACGTAAAACGCTCCCAGATTCATGATAAAATAAACAACGAAATAAATCAACACCGCCGCTATACCCTTGTCGTTCATCACAACGAGGCCCATGAGCATATAGCCGGCGTGGGCGATGCTCGAATACGCGAGGAGCCGCTTCAAATTGTCCTGCCAGATTGCGACGAGGTTACCCAGCGTCATGGTGAGAACCGACAGGATTGCAATGATCTTGTTCCACTCGATTCCGTGGAGGGCGGTCCATACACCCGATGCGGGAACAAGCATGCTCGAATCGATCAGGGTCACTTTCAAGAAGCGGATCAGCATCGCAAAACCCGCGGCTTTCGATGCCACGGAAAGAAATGCAGTGATCGTAATCGGCGCCCCTTCATACACGTCGGGAGTCCAGAAATGGAAGGGAACGGCCGAGATCTTAAAGCCGAATCCGGCTGTGATCAGTACCGTTGCGGCAAGGAGCGTCACCGTATTCGGATGAGTCGTCACGAGCGCCGAGTTGACGGCGTAGATGTTGAGCGCTCCCGTGAGGCCGAAGAGAATGGAGATGCCGTACAGCATTAGTCCGGACGAGACGGCACCGTAGAGAACGTATTTCAGAGATGCCTCGCTGGAATCGCGCGCCTCCTTCGTGAACCCTGCCACGATGTAGGATGAGAGACTCGTAAGCTCCATCGCCAGCACCATCATCAGGAGGTTCGTCGCACCGGCCATGAGGAACATCCCGAGCGTCATCGAAAGAAGGAGGGAAAAATATTCGCCGATCCGACGGAC
>DATJYV010000043.1:0-36158 GCA_035499415.1 Bacteroidota bacterium | reverse complement strand
ATCGGAAGGGGGAGTAGTGTCCTCAATTCAGCGGGCTCCAACGCATTAAGGAAGCGTCATGCTGAACTCGATTCAGCATCTGACGTTCACAGACCCCGAACCTCAGCCAGAGGCTGATGGGCCTTCGGCCCAAAGTTCGGGGTGACGGTTGCTTGGAAATAGGAGACTACCAAGGGGGGAAGTTGCGAGCTACGAGATATGAGTCTTGAGTTTCCAGTCTCCAGTTACCAGCGTCGAGGATTGGACGGGAAGCGAGATGAGAGTTATGGGTTGGGTGTCAGCAGATCTGTGATGGAATTCGTCCGTTTCCCGGCGCGAGCTCTTCTCCCTTCCGCGTTCACCGCGCGGAATTCGCAATTTCCTCAGTGCCCTTCCCCTTCCATCATCCTCAGCACATGGAGAAGCGCGGGGAAAAGTACATCCAGCGACTCCTCGACCGCCCGTCGAGAGCCGGGAAGATTGACGATGATCGTCTTTCCCCTCACGCCTGCCTTTCCGCGCGACAACATGGCGAAGGGCATTCGACTTTGGCCGTGCGCCCGAAGCGTCTCCGCAATTCCGGGAATCTCCTTCTCCAGGAGCCTTCCGGTCGAGTCCGGAGAATTGTCGCGAGGGCCGAGTCCCGTCCCTCCTGTCGTCAGCACGATATCGAGTTTTAATTTATCGGATAGTCGCCGGAGCTCTTTATCAATCATCTCCGGATCATCGGGAATCACCTTGTAATCCGCCACTTTGATTTCAAGACTCTTCAGTCTCTCCTGTATCACACGACCCGACAAATCCTCCTTCTTCCCGGCGGCGACAGAATCGGACATCACAACGACTCCCGCCCGAATGCTTCGGGGTTGAATCCGGCGAAAATCCGATTTTCCCCCCTTCTTCGAGATCAGCTTCACCCCAACAATCTCCATTTCCTCGTCCACCGCTTTTGCCATATCATAAATTGTCAAGGCGGCAACCGAGGCCGCCGTGAGCGCTTCCATTTCTACTCCCGTCTTGTAGATCGCCTTGACCTGTGTCGTTATTTCGATCGCATCTCTTTCGAATTCAAAACGGCATTCGACGTGGTCGATGGGGATGGGGTGACAGTACGGAATAATCTGGCTTGTATTCTTAGCCGCCTGAATTGCGGCAACCCGCGCGACCGGTATGGGGTCCCCCTTTGGTATTTTCCCTTTGCGGATAAGGCCGATGGTCCGCGGGCTCACCCGGATCGTCGCCTTCGCAGTCGCAATTCTGAGAGTCGTCGTTTTCGCTGAGATGTCGCGCATGGTCGGTCGGTTGTGAATATAGCCAGAAAACCGAAAAGTTACAGGGTTGGGAATTCTCCACCGTTTTTATATATTAAGTGGAAGTTCTTCCAGACACGCGACCGCGTCACCCTGAACTTTGCGCCAAAGTCCTGCCCTGTCGAAGTCAGTCGTGACAGGCAGGCGGGCAAGTTCAGCACGACGTGTTCTCTGTTTGCGATGCCTTCTCACAAATCCGCCCTGAACGTGGATTCATATCGCATGAGCGCCGAATATTCCCAATCATCCCGGAAAGTGCTTGATGCGGCGGGCAAGAAGTTTGGCTTCTACTCGCTCCGCGCGCTGGAAAAGTCGTCCGGTCAGTCGCTCGCCCGTCTGCCGGTCTCGCTGAAAATTCTCCTCGAAAATCTGCTCCGTCGTGAAGACGGGCGCGTCGTCCGACCGGAAGATATCGATGCGCTGCTCCGCTGGAACCCCACGGCCTCTCCCGATAAGGAGATCGCCTTCATGCCGGCTCGCGTTCTGCTGCAGGATTTCACCGGAGTGCCGTGCGTCGTCGACCTCGCCGTCATGCGCGATGCGATGATTGCCATGGGGGGAGACCCGAACAAAATCAATCCCCTTCAACCCGTCGACCTTGTCATCGACCATTCGGTACAGGTGGATGAATACGGCAGCGATGCCGCGTTTCTGATCAACGCAAAATTCGAATTCGAACGGAACAGGGAGCGATACGCATTTCTCCGATGGGGCCAGCAGGCGTTCCGCAATTTCCGCGTCGTCCCCCCGGACACAGGGATTGTCCATCAGGTGAATCTTGAATATCTCGCAAGCGTCGTCTTCACGTCCAAATCTTCGTCGGAACTCCTTGCGTACCCGGATACACTGGTCGGAACCGATTCGCACACGACCATGATCAACGGCCTCGGCGTCCTTGGTTGGGGGGTCGGGGGAATCGAAGCGGAGGCGGCCATGCTGGGCCAGCCGATTTCGATGCTCATCCCCCAAGTCGTCGGATTCCGGCTGAAGGGCAAATTGCAGCCCGGGGCGACGGCGACGGACCTGGTTCTCGTCGCAACGCAGATGCTTCGGAAGAAGGGAGTGGTCGGAAAATTCGTTGAGTTCTACGGGCCCGGACTTTCCACTCTCAGCCTCGCCGACCGCGCCACCATCGGGAACATGTCGCCCGAGTACGGCGCCACGATGGGATATTTTCCCGTGGACGCTCAAACGCTCGACTATCTCCGCTTCACCGGACGGAGCAAAGAGCAGGTCGAGTTGGTCGAACGGTACACGAAGGAACAGGGAATTTTCCATTCGGCCGATTCGCCGGAGCCGGAGTTTTCCGATTCGCTCGAGCTCGACCTCGGGACGGTCGACCCGAGTCTTGCCGGACCGCGAAGGCCCCAGGACCGCGTTCCGCTTTCAAAGTCACAGCCGTCGTACCGCAAATCCCTCGTCGAGTTGCTTGAAAGCAAAGGAACGGTCATCGACAAGGACACGGCATCACGCTGGGTCGACAACGGCGGACCCCAGCGGGACGAACCGCGACCGGCCGGCCCTCTTGGAAGGTCGGGCCACGTGAAAAAAAATGGAACTGAATTCGACCTGAGCCACGGGTCTGTCGTGATCGCGGCGATCACGAGCTGCACGAACACTTCCAACCCTTCTGTCATGGTTGCCGCAGGATTGCTTGCAAAGAAGGCCGTCGAGAAAGGGTTGACCACAAAACCATGGGTGAAGACAAGTCTTGCTCCCGGCTCCAAGGTCGTCACCGATTATCTCGAAGAGGCAAAACTCACAGAACCGTTGAATCAGCTCGGGTTCAATCTCGTCGGATTTGGCTGCACGACATGCATCGGCAACAGCGGCCCTCTTCCCGAGCCGATCGCCAAAGCGGTGTTGGACAACGACCTTGTCGCAGTATCCGTTCTTTCCGGCAACAGAAATTTTGAAGGAAGGATAAACCCTCACGTCCGGGCGAACTATCTTGCATCACCGCCGCTCGTCGTCGCTTACGCGCTCGCCGGAACGATGGATATCGACATGCAGAGGGATTCGATCGGCGTGGACAAATACGGAAAAGCCGTCATGCTGAAAGACATCTGGCCCTCGCCGGAGGAGGTCGATTCGACGGTCAGGCGGTGCGTGAAATCGGAGATGTTCCACAAGGAGTACGCGAACGTCTTTGAGGGAGACTCGACGTGGAAAGGCCTTCCCGTGCCCACGGGAGCTCAGTATGTCTGGGAGAATGAGTCAACCTATATCAAAGCCGCGCCATATTTTGAAGGATTGATCCGGGAGCCACGGCCGCTTCGTGACATCAGCGGAGCGCGGGTGCTTGCACTCCTCGGCGATTCCGTGACGACCGACCATATTTCACCCGCCGGGTCGATCGCGGAAAAAAGTCCGGCAGGACAATACCTCATCGCCCGCGGCGTGCAGAAAAAGGATTTCAATTCGTACGGCTCTCGGCGCGGAAACCACGAGGTGATGATCCGCGGCACGTTCGCCAACATCCGATTGCGGAACCTGATGGCGCCCGGGACCGAGGGGGGATGGACCGTTCATCCATCATCCAAAGACCCGGTTTACATTTACGACGCCGCCATGAAGTACAAGGAGAGCAACACCCCGCTCCTGATCCTCGCGGGGAAGGAATACGGCTCCGGGTCGTCACGAGACTGGGCTGCGAAGGGCCCGCATCTCCTCGGAGTGAAGGCGGTCATCGCGGAGAGTTTCGAGCGTATCCATCGAAGCAATCTCATCGGAATGGGAGTTCTGCCCCTTCAGTTCGCAGACGGCGAGAATTGCAAATCACTCGGATTGACGGGATTTGAAACGTACGGCATCGACGGCATCGCCAGCAGCCTCACGCCAGGGAAGAAGATGAGGGTGACGGTTTCGGCTGAAGGGAAACCGTCGAGAACATTCGGCGTGGTGTGTCGGATCGATACCCCCAATGAAGTGGATTACTACCGGAATGGCGGCATACTGCAGTTTGTCTTAAGAATGCTTCTGCGGAACCAATAAAGGGAGATTCTGCCATGCCCATTTACGACTATCGCTGCGGCGAATGCGGCAGCACCTACGACGTTCTCCACAAGACGAGGGAAATCGAGACCGACGTCATTTGTCCCTCGTGCGGTTCAGCCCGCGCGGTAAAGCTGATGTCCGTCCCGGCGGCGGTCACGCGGACCCAATCAGCAGGACCGCGGCAGGACTCGTGTGCATTGGGGGATGATTGTTGCGGGGGTGTCTGCAGTTCCAACTGACGCAGCACTTCTGCGGGTAATTCCCTTCTCGTTCCATTCCCGAACATCTCCCCTCATTCCGTTCTTCGGTACCCGCTTCAATCCAATTTCTTGTGAAACCGCAGGATGCTGGCGAAGAGAACGCCGGCTCCCATGAACAGGAGAAGGCACGCCTGCAGCCACAAGTTGCTGATGCCGACCCCCTTGAGGATCAGCGACCGTACGATGATAAGGTAGTGGCGCATCGGGATAGCCCACGAAAGCAATTGCAACGGACGCGGCATGTTGTCGATGGGAAACGTGAATCCGGAGACATACATCATCGGTTGAAGCACGAAAAACTGGCCCATCATCATCGCCTGCTGCTGCGTTTTTGAAATCGTCGAGACGAATAGCCCCAGACCGAGGGAGGTGAGAAGGAAGAAACCCGAGAGAGCGACGAGCAGAGGCACGCTTCCACGGATGGGGATGCCGAACCCGAACACCATGACGAGCAGGACGATGGTGGCATTGATGGTTGCAATGATTGTGAAGGGGACGAGTTTTCCGATGATAAGCTCCGACGGCTTGATGGGCGTGACCATGAGTTGTTCGAGCGTCCCGATTTCCTTTTCGCGAACGATCGCCATCGAAGTCAGATTCATCGTGGTGATGAGCAGGAGCAGCACCAGCACCCCGGGGACCATGTAATTTCTGCTCTTGAGCTCGGGGTTGTACCATGCGCGAACTTCCGCGTTGACGCCCCCCACCGCCGCTGATCCCGCAGATTCCGTCAGAATTTTCGTCGAGTATTGTCCCACGATCTGGTTGAAGTAGCTCATGCTGATCGCGGCGGTATTCCCCTCGCTCCCGTCGACGAGAACCTGTAATTTTGCCGGCTCGTGTCTCAGGATCTTATTCCCAAAATCATGCGGGATGATGAGAGCCATATTCGCCTTGTTGTTATCCAGGTAGGATCCCACCTGCCGGTAGTCGTCCGTTGCATACTCGACGGTGAAGTAGCCCGACGTGACAAATTTTTCGACAAGGTCCCGGCTTTCCACTGTCTTGTCCTGGTCGCACAACGCGAGGGCAATATTTTTGATGTCGAGGGAGGCGGCATATCCCAGGAAGGTCAGCTGAAGGACCGGAGCGATGAAGACGATCGGCAGAAGCTTCTTGTCCTTCAAAAGCTGGCCGAATTCCTTCTTCAGAAGTGCAATGATCCGTTGAATGTCCATGCTCTCAACCAATTGTTTTTTTGAATCGACGGACGCTGATGGCCAGGACGATCGTGATAAACACGCAGAGGTAGATGACCTGCGGCCAGAATGCGGCGAATCCCACTCCCTTGAGGATGATACTGCGCAGGATGACAAGATAGAATTTTGCAGGGGTGATGTTCGAGAGAATCTGCAGGAAGAGCGGCATGCTGCGAATGGGAAACATGAATCCGGACAGGATCATCGTCGGGAGCATCGACATGAGGGACGCGAACTGGAAGGCCACTTGCTGGCTGTCCGATATGGTCGAAACAAACAACCCGAGAGAAAGGGCCGCAATGACGAAGAGCAGGGTCGCGCCGAACAGCAGCAGCAGGTTCCCCTTGATCGTCACATCGAAAAGGAAGTAGGCAGCCACGAGGACAATGGCCGCGGCAAGGAGCGAGATCATCGCATACGGAATCATCTTGCCGACGATGAGCTGAACCGCGCTGACGGGGGACACATCGATCTGCTCGATCGTGTTTCGCTCCTTCTCCTTGACGATGGAGAGTGAAGTTGCAATCACCCCCGTGATCGCGAGAATAAACCCGATGAGGCCGGGCACCAGAAATTTGGCGCTTTTCAGCTCGGGGTTGTACCAGATCCGCGCCTCGAACTGGACGGGAATGTAGTTCGCACGCCCGATCTTTGCGAGCTCTTTCAGGATGATGTTTTGTGAATACTCGAGAGAAACCACCTGGACATAACCAACGATTGTCGTCGCAGAATTTGCGTCCATCCCGTCGACGAGCACCTGAATGTCGGCCGGCTGGTTGGAGAGAAGATTGTTCGAGAAATCGCGTGGGATGATAAGCGCACACTTGACCTTCGCGTCGTCGAGCAGGGCCGTCGCTTCCTGCGAAGACGTCAATGCCCGCACGTAATCGAAGTAGCCCGACGTGACGAATGAGTTGATAAACTCACGGCTTGTCGTCGATCGCTCCTGGTCGTAGACCGCCATTTTGATGTGCTGGACGTCGAAATTGAGCGCATAACCGTTAAGGAGCAGCAGGAGCGCCGGGACGAGCGTCAGGATGGCAAGGACGCGCTTGTCCCTGCGGATCTGCCGGAATTCCTTGATGATGATCGGTCGGAGGTTCTGGAGCATCATTCACGCTGCCTTCTTGGCTTCCTCATCGAGGAGATAGAGGAAGACATCTTCGAGCGACGGGCTCCGCCGCTCGATCTTGTTCCAGGGAATTCCCCCTTTTTCGAGAAGGGCTTCGATCTGCTTTCTCCCTTCCGCTTCATCCGGCACGCTGACGTGCAGATACGTCCCGAAGACGGACGTTTCGAGGGCCCACGGTTGTTTTTCGATCAAGGACATCGCGTCGATGACGTTTCCGCACTGGACCTCCAGGATGGGGGTCTTGATGAAATTCTGCTTCAGCTCTTTCGGGCTGCCGGTTGCAATGATCTTGCCCGCGTTAATCAGGATGATATCGTTGCAGTATTCGGCCTCCTCCAGGAAGTGCGTCGTGACGAGGACGGTCACACCCTCGGATGAGAGCTCGTTGATCAATTCCCAGAATTTCCTGCGCATGACCGGGTCGACACCGCTCGTGGGCTCGTCGAGGAAGACGATCCTCGGCATATGGAGGACCGCACAACCGAGAGCGAGCCGCTGTTTCCATCCTCCCGATAGCGTCCCGGTAATGCTCCTCTCCCGCCCATGGAGATTCGCAATTTCCAGCACCCATTTCTTCCTCGTCGCGATCTGCTCCCGTGTCATCGCATACACGCGGCCGTAGAAATCGATATTCTCCTCGACCGTGAGGTCCTCGTACAGCGAAAAGCGCTGGGACATATATCCGATGGAGCTCTTGACCTTGTCGGGATTTTGATTGATGTCGTACCCTCCGACGCGCGCCGTCCCTTCGGTCGACTGGAGAAGAGCACACAGCATGCGGATCGTTGTCGATTTTCCCGCGCCGTTTGCGCCGAGGAAACCGAAGATCTCGCCTTCCTTTACCTCGAAGGACACATGGTCGACCGCCGTGAAATCGCCGAAGCGCTTCGTCAGCCGGTCCGCTTCGATGGCGTTGGCGCTCATGGATGCAACTCCCCGATCGTTTGCTCGAGTTTTGCCTGGGCGAGCTCAAAATCCACGAGCGCCTGCGTTTGCTGAATTTTCGACTGGAGCGCGGCTTCTTCCGCGTCGAGCAGCTCCGAATTCGTCGTCAGGCCCGCGGTAAATTTCTCTTTCGTGACGCGCAGGTTTTCTTCCGCCTGCTCGACCGTGAGCTTCGCGAGCTGGATCCGCTCGCTCGATTGCTGGACGTTGAGATAACTCTGGGTCACATCGAGGGTGATTTCGTCGCGGAGGGAGCCGAGGCCGTCCTTGGCCTCCTCATATTGGGAGCGGGCCTCCGATGTCTGGTGAACCGTCGTGAGGTTGTCCCAGACGTCGAATTGCAGCGAAACACCGACGTCCCAGCTGTCCTTGTATTCATCCTTCGCGGGAAATATCCGCGGGTTTGGTCTGTCGTAATAATAGTCGCCCGTCAGGTATAGCTGGGGCAACCAGCCCGATTGTGCCGCCGTCACTCCTGCCTCGGCCGCCTTGACACGCCACTCCATTCCCTGGACGTCGGACCTTTGTGTCATCGCCCGGTCTACCAAGTCGCCGAGCTTTGCCGGCACGGACGACGTGGGAGTGAGCGGCGAGGCGATCCCGACCTCGGTCTGGAGCGGAATCCCGATAACCGAATTGAACGCGATGGTGGCAATGAGGACGTTGTTTTTGGCATCGCTCTGGAGGATCGTCGCGTTGGAGAGTTGGACGCGGACTTTCAGAACCTCGTTCATTGTTGCGCTCCCCTGCTTCAGCATATTCTCGATGTCCTCGAGATGGGATTTGATCTGCAGAACATTCTCGTCGGCAAGGCGCCGAACTTCCTTCGCTTTGTAGACATTCCAGTATGCCGCCCGTATGTCGTAGACGAGGGCCGCGCGGTCATTTTCGAAATCCGAATGCGCCGCGTTGGCGCTGTATGCGGCATTATCCGCCGCTGCCTGGAGCTTCCAGCCGGTGAACAGCGGCTGTTGAATCGTCGCGCGGGACGTGTAGTTGTTGAGGACAACCGGAAAGGAGACCAGCGTTGGGGGAATGTAAATGGAAAATGTCGGAATCGAGCTGAGGCGCTGATATCCCGCCTGAACCTTCAGCGTCGGATAAAGCGATGCAGAAACTTCGCTCGATTTCGCATCCGCGTACTGGGATCGCATCGTGGAAGCGTGAAGGGATTTGCTGTGCTCGAGCCCGAGCGCGATGCTTTCGTCGACGGTCAGACTGCGCTCCTGTGCGCATGCGACCGAGAAACCGAGGATGGCACAAGCCGTCATCAGGAACTTGGAGCTCTTCATACGTTCTTCAAGGCCTCAGGTTGGTTCACGGTTTTGTTGTCCGATAAGAGGGAGATGAACACGTTTTCGAGGGACGGCGTGATGAGCCGCCATTCCTGGACTTCGATTCCCTCCGATTTCAATTTTGGGAGGAGCGCCGGAACGACTTCGTCTGCATCCTCGACAACGACATTCAAGCGGTCGCCGAATGCCTGCGCCTCGCGAATTCCTGCGACTCCCCGGGCAATCGCGTACGACCTCCGCACATCGGAACAGACGATCTCGATAATTTCCCCGTTCATCAGCGTTTTCAATTCCCGCGGCGTTCCGGTCATGAGATTCTTCCCGAGGTTCATCAACGTCACCCTGCTGCATCTCTCGGCTTCATCCAGATAGGGAGTCGTCATCACAATCGTGATGCCCGTCCGCAGAAGACTGGAGAGGATTTTCCAGAAATCGCGCCGCGAAACGGGGTCGACGCCGGTTGTCGGTTCATCGAGGAGAATGATTTCCGGGGTGTGAACAAGCGTGCAGGCGAGAGCAAGCTTCTGCTTCATTCCCCCGGAGAGCTTCTCGGCGAGGCGGTCCCGGAACGGTGTGAGCCGCGTAAATTCCAGCAGCTCGTTACGCCGGTCGTTGTATTTCCGCACACCATGGATTTCCGCGAAGAATTCGATGTTTTCGTCGATGGTCAGATCTCCGTACAGGCTGAACTTCTGCGAGAGGTACCCGATGCGCTTGCGCACTTCCTCCGCCTGGGTTTTTACATCGAATCCGAGAACGTGCACGGTCCCCGAAGTCGGCATGGTGATCCCGCAGAGCATGCGGATGATCGTGGTCTTGCCGGATCCGTCGGGGCCCACCATCGCAAACATTTCTCCCCGCTTGACCGAGAGGGAGAACCCCTCCACCGCCGTCAGATCGCCGAAGGTTCGCCCGACCGATTTTAATTCAATGACATTCTCCGCGTCCATGTCACTCAATGGAGATAGGCATCCGCGGGCATGCCGGCCTTCAGAATGCCTTCATGATTGTCGACTTCCAGCTTGACGCCGAACACGAGTTTGGTCCTGTCCTCCTTGGTCTGGATGTTCTTCGGCGTGAACTCCGCTATGGGGGAGACGTAGACGACCCGGGCGGGGAAGCTCCGGTCCGGGTATGTATCGATGACGACATCGGCCGTACCGCCGAGCCTCACTTTCCCAAGCTCGTTATCGTTCACGTAGATCATCAGGTTGAGCGTTGCCAGCTGGGAGATCGTCGCTATCGTCGCGCCGACGGATACGAGCTCCCCTTTCTCCACCGGCTTGTGCGTGACCATTCCCGAAACTGGAGCAACAATGTATGCGTCCTTGACCTGCTGGCGAAGAAAATCCTCGTTCGCCCGTGCTTCCTCGAGCCGTGCCTTGGCGGCCGCGAGGTCTTCCGGCCTCGCGAAATGCTGGAGCTTTTGAAGGTTTTGCTTGGCCGAGTTGTACTGGGCGAGCGAGACCGTGTAGCGGGATTCCGCATCGTCGTATTGTTTCCGGGACACGCTGTTCGTCGCAAAGAGCGCCTTCGTGCGCGCGTAGTCGTCCGCGGCATTCTTGTAGGTGGATTCCATCTGCGTGAGCGTTTCCTCGGCCGACCGGAGATCTTCCGACCTTGCTCCGTTCACGAGAAGCTGGTATTGTGCCTCCGCAAGGTCGACGCCCGCCTTCGCCTGGTCCCACTGGAACGACAGCGTCGTGTGGTCCAGGATCGCCAGGGTGTCGCCGGCCTTCACCTGACTTCCTTCGTCGATGAACAAGCTTTCAAGCTGGCCCGGGACCTTCGCGCCCACGTTCACATCCACTGCCTCGAGCGTCCCCGTCGCATCGATGACGGAGTGGTGATTGTTGCCGCATCCGGCGAATAGGATGAGAAGGAGCGCGCCGGTAAATCTTGTGAATCTCATATGGTCCTCGTGAATTGATCGTCCTGCAGAATTTCATCGAACAGTTTGAAGTTGTGCCGCGCCTCCTGCGTGAGCGCGCCCTCGAAAAGAATCTTGAATATGCCGTGGAATGCATCTTCGGCGGAGAACGATTGCTGCGACAAGGTTTGCGGATTCATGATGCCCTGAATCGTGCTGAGAAAGACCAGGAAAAACAGGTCGATGTTCAGATCCTCCCGGAACACCTTTTCGTCTTTCGCCTGCTGGAACATTTTTCTCATTTTGCTGAACACCCGCTCCCGCCGAAAGGTGTCGATTTCGGTCCAGAGTCGGGGGGCAAATCGTTGGAGGTCCACCTGAAACTGCTTCGTAAGGCGCCGGACGAGCGTCCCGATGACCATGAGCAATTCCGTCATCTTTGCTTCAAAGGGCTTATCGGAAGCCACGATGTCATCGACGGCCCGCTCGATCCGGTGCATCCTCATGTGCACGGCGGCACGCAGAAGGTCTTCCTTGCTCGGAAAGAATTTGTAGACCGTCTTCTTGCTGATCCGCAAATCTGCTGCAATCTCGTCGAGCGTGACTTTGTAAACGCCGGACTCAAGGAATCGTTCCAACGCCGCGGACTCTATCCTCGCTTTTTCATCCATGTCTGTCATATTCATAAACGGTTAAGAGGGAAGAAGATTGTGGAAACTTTTAAAGTATTCGCAGTTTTCAATGGTGCAAAAGAAAAACCGACTCGCAATCATCGGCATTATCATCAATCCACGAGAAACTTTTATCGTTTCTTACGTTTCCAAGTTAGTGCTTATTTCGTAGTGTGTCAAGTGTTTTTTAGGCCTGGTCGTCATTTTCCTATCCGTGCGTTTTCATGCCGTGCGCGCATATTTTCAGGCCTTTAATATGGGGATCACGTGATCCTGGATAGGTTCCCCCGTCACGACGACATCCCCCTCCTTCGAAATGAACACGTCGATCTCGGTCCTGACTCCGAACTTCCCTTCGAGATAGATCCCCGGCTCGATCGAGAACGAAGTCTGCGGGATGACCTTACGCTCGTCCCTCGTTTCAAGATTGTCCATATTCGCACCGTTTCCGTGGATCACCTCGCCGATGGAATGGCCCGTGCGATGCACAAAATATTTTCCGTACCCCATCTTCTTGATGTAGCTCCTCGCCGCATCGTCAACCTCACATCCCATGATCTCCTTCTTGCGCGCGAATGCATTCCGGACAAAATTCAGCGCCGCATCCCGCCCCCCTTTCACGATGTCGAAAATCTTCGTGTACTCGTCCGGCACCGACGTGCCGATGTATCCGACCCAGGTAATGTCGGCGTACACGGACCCCGGCTTGTTCTTCTTTGCCCAGAGGTCGATCAGAACAAAATCGTTCCTGCCCAGCGGGCTGTGGATTTCCTTCGTCGGCTCGTAGTGCGGGTTCGCGCTGTTGGCATTCACCGAGCAATTCGGCGCTTCCTCGGACATGATCCCCCGCCGCGTAAACTCAGATACCATAAACTGCTGAACAGCGTATTCGTCGACCGAAGCATTGTTTGCGATCCGCGATCCGACGAAGCGGAAGGTCTCGTCCACGATCTGCCGAAGGTGACGCGCAGCTTCGAGATTATCCCGGGCCTGCTCCTCGGTCCATCGGGCTTCGAAATACTGCACGAGGTTTGCCGACGACACCACCTTTGCCCCGGCCTTGCGAACCAATTCCACCGTCCCCCCGTCCACGTTCGAAACGTAGGGAATGGCACAGCGCGGGGAGTATTCCATCGCAATTCGTTTTGCTCCGCGCAATATTTTTTTCAACCCGGCGTCGATCGATGACCAGCTGAGATAAATCGTCTTCGAGCCGGGGGCATGGTCGAGATTCCACTGCTCGATTTGATGGACCAGCTTCCTCGGCTCGCCTTTTGCGGGAATAAAATAGAAATACCTCCGGGTGCACATGATGTGGGGCGGGATTGCCATCATCCGCGTGGCAAAAACATTCGACCCCCGGAAATTGTAGAGCAGCCATCCGTCGAGTTTCTCCCTCCGGAGACTTTCCTGAATTTCTTGAACCATCTCTGAAGTCATGATTTGCCTGCAGTTGGTGAAGGGGGGAATAGCGCGGAGATGAAAGTTTTAAGCCGCAAGCGCCGGCAGCCGACGTGCCGCCTTCACACATCCCGCCGCCCTGTGACGGCGTTTCGTGGATGACGGATACTTCTTCAGCATCGCACCGCGACGCGTTGGACGCGGACGGAGGGCCCCGCCACAGTTGGGACAGACGGAATTCAATTTCTCGACCGCGCACTTCATGCAGAACGTGCATTCGAGGCTGCAGATCACGGCTTCATCGGAGTCGGCCGCCAGCCGCCGGCCGCAACATTCGCACGTGGGACGCATCTCAAGCATATCAGCCCTTGCCTTCCATTGCGGAATAAAAAAGGCCCGGGAGATTCAACCGCCGGGCCCGGTGAGGAACAGCATCGCTGTTACCGTTCCACCGGCTCGGGGCGGCGAACGGAAGGATGCGATATATGCTGAGTTCTCCTTCCTTCGCGCCGCTTGCGCAGGTATTTTCGTTCGACGCGCTGAACGTCCAGCGTCCCCTCCTCGACGTCCGGATACGTGTAAATCTCGTACTTGAAATTTCGAAGGATGATGTCCTTGCCATTCCTGCCAAGGACGTATTGCGGCAAGAGGGGAATTTTTCCGCCTCCGCCGGGGGCATCGATCACGTAGTACGGGACGGCCAGGCCAGAGGTGTGCCCCCGGAGCTTGTCCATAATCTCCAGCCCGACGCGCACGGGAGTCCTGAAATGGTTCGTTCCTTTCGTGAGGTCCGCCTGATAGATGTAGTAGGGCCGCACGCGCATTTTCAAAAGTTTCCGATGCAGTTCCAGCATCACGTCGGGGTTGTCGTTGACCCCTTTCATCAGGACCGCCTGATTCCCCACCGGACAACCGGCATCCGCGAGCATGGCGCACGCTTTTTCGGCCTCTGCCGTGCACTCCCAGGGATGGTTAAAATGCGTGTTGACGTAGATGGGGTGATACTTGCGGATCATTTTGCACAGTTTCGGCGTGATTCGCTGCGGCAGGACGCACGGCATCTTCGTTCCCAGCCGGATGATCTCCACATGCGGTATCTCGCGGAGACCCGCCAGGACCCTCTCCAGAGCATAATCCGTCACCATGAGCGGGTCGCCGCCCGAGAGAATCACGTCGCGTACTTCGGGGTGGGAGGCGATGTATTGAATTCCATCCTGGATGTACTTCGAGTTGATCTTCGACGAATCGCTGACCTTCCGCTTGCGTGTGCAGAACCGGCAGTACATGGAGCACTGGCTGGTGATCAGGAACAGAACGCGGTCCGGATAGCGATGCGTGATGCTCGGGACGGGGCTGTCCCGCTCCTCGTTCAACGGGTCGTCCGAGGCGTTCTCATCCTGGAGCTCCGCAGCATCCGGAATGCACTGGAGCCAGATGGGGTCGCCCGGATGCCTGATGAGACTGAGATAGTACGGATTGATCCGGGTGTGAAAAAACTTGTTCAGCTTCTCCGACGTCTCAGGGTCGAACCCAAAACGCTCGACAAGGTCCTTGCCGCTGTCCACGCTTTGCCGCAACATCTCCTGCCACAGTTCCATAAGAAGTTCCTATCCTCCTTTAATCGGCCGCAGGTGTTCGCACCGCTTCATCTACACATGTTTGGAGTAGACGATCAGGTCGTCGGCAGGTCCGTAGTAATCTTTGACACGCGCCGACTGCTCGTAGCGGTGATTGCGATAAAATTTGTTCGTCCCGTCGTACTTTGGCTGGGACGATGTTTCGACCATAATGAGTGTGCCGCCGTGGTCCTTGACATATCGCTCGCAATGCGTCAGTAACTCATGGCCGATCCCCTTGCCCTGCACGCCCGGTTCGACGGCGATCCAGTAGAGGTCAAACGTCGACGTCGTCATCGGCGTCGGGCCGACGCAGTAGTACCCCTGCACGGTTCCTCCGTCATCCACATAGGTAAAGAGCACATAATCTTCATCGTTTGAGCCGTCGGCGGAGATATCCATCAACTCGACTGCCACCGCCACTTCTTCCGGCCGAAAGACATTCGTCGCTCGGACGATGTCGGTCAGCCGCGGGACATCTTCCTTCTCGAATCGTCGTATGGGCATCGCGCTGCTACGGCGTCCGCTCCCACGCGTATTCGACGATCCGCGAGATGACGTCGTGGAAGGACAAGCCGTAGGCGCGGGCCGACCGTGCGAATCCGGCGCTGTCCGAGATATCCGGATTGGGGTTGACTTCCAGCACGAATGGATTCCCTTTTTTGTCAATGCGCATGTCGACGCGGCCGTAATCCCGGAGTCCGAGCAAGCGATACGCTTTCAGTGCGAGCTCCTTGACCTTCTGCTCGACTTCCGCCGAAATATTCGCCGGGCAGATGCCGACCGTTCCGACAAACTCTGCCGTTCCCTCGACCCATTTTGCGTTGTACGTCACGATGCGCGGATAGCCCTCGGGGAGTTTCTTGAAATCGATTTCGGAGATCGGAAGAACGACGGGCCGCCGATTCCCCATGATGGCGAGGTTGAGCTCGCGTCCATCGATGTACTCTTCGACGAGCGCCGGCTGGTCGAACGTTTGATAAATGTAACGGACGCGCTTCCGGAGTGACGCGAGGTCTTCAACCACCGAAGAATTCTCGATTCCGACGCTTGCATCCTCGTGCGACGGCTTGACGATCAGCGGGAATTCCAGGTCGAGGTCGTCAATGCTGATCTCGTTCACATGCTTGAACAGCGCGAAGTGGGGCGTGGGGATCCCGTGGTACGTCAGCACTTCTTTCGTTCGAACTTTGCTCAGACACGTGCCGAGTGTAAAGGATCCGGCCCCCGTGTACGGGACGCCCAACAATTCGTAGACACCCGCAACGTGCATTTCGTGGATCGAATCATTGCCGACCGATTCGCACAGATTGAAGATGATATCCGGTTCTTTGTTCTGAATGAAATCGATCAGTCTCTTGAGTTCGCCGTTCATGTTAAAGAGCGAAGTCCGGTAACCGACCTCCTTCAAAGCCCGCTCCACATGTTCGCGCTCCTCGATGACGCCAATCTCCGACATGTCCAGAAAGCCCTTTGCCGCCTGGTCGACAAGCTGGGCGTGTGACGCCATCGCCTCGAGCTTCCCGTTCGCCGAGATGTACTGCCTTCCCGAATCTGTTTCGACCGTCGGTTCATTGAACACAACTGCAACGTGAATTTTTTTCGGCATGGGAATCGAGGTCAGTAATGGGGAAGAGGGATGGATCGATCGATTGGGTCGTCCGGAGTCCGCACGCAAAGGGTTCCCGAGGATATCACAGGCCGACTCTTTCCATTGCAAGGTCCAGGACGCTGTTGATCAGATCCTGGTATTCGATCCCCGCGGCCCGGGCGGCTTGCGGGAAGCACGAATGCTCCTCGGGGTCAGGAAGAATTCCCGGGAGCGGATTCAACTCAAGGACATTCGGCACTCCGCGCTCGTCGAGGCGAATGTCGACCCGACACCAGTCTCTGCAGTGCAGGGCCCGGAAGGCCGCGTTCGCGGTTTCGCTTATCGCGCGCTCCAGCTCCTGCGAAATCCGGGCGGGACAACGGTGCACGTCGACCGGAGTATCGACCGTGTCCCAGACCCATTTCGCCTCATAGGAATAGATGCCGTTGGCCGCTTGGGGGAACCCGTCAAACACGATTTCCACGATGGGCAAAACCCGGGTATTTCGGCCGTTTCCCAGAATTGCGACGGTAAATTCACGTCCCGGAAGATACTTTTCCAACAGGGCCGGCTCGTCATAGTCGGCCAGGATGCGGGCGACTTCTTTTTTCAGTTCGGAGCGCGACCGCACAACGGAAGATTCAAGGATGCCCTTGCTCGACCCTTCGTACAGCGGTTTCACAATGAGAGGATACGGAATGTCGACCGTCCCGACATCATCGGAACGTTCGACGACGGTAAATGCCGGCGTCGGGATTCTGTGGTACGAGAGAATTTCTTTTGTGCGCGCTTTATCGAGGCAAAGCGCGAGGGTCAGCGGGTCGGAGCCGGTGTAAGGAATGCCGAGGAGTTCGAGGATGGCGGGGATTTGTGCTTCGCGCGATGCACCGCGCATGCCTTCCGCAATGTTGAAAACAAAATCGGGACGAACTCGCAGGAAGTTCTGGAAGGCCTCTTCGTTGGCCTCGATGAGGGAGACGGTGTGGTGCTGCTGAAGAGCTGCTTTGACTGCCAGAATGGTCGCTTCCGTGTCCCATTCTGCGTATGTGTCTTGCTTCGTCTCGCGCTGTGTCTGCGCTTCTACGGCTGTGACGTCGCCGGGTCGTTCGTCTCTTTCCAATTCATCCGCGGGATCCTGATCTCCGTCCGGCGGTTTCAGGTTATAGACGAGTGCGACACTCAGGTGCTTTCGCAAGCAGTGTGTTCAACCTTTCGCGTTGTGAGCGTCGTGCTTGAACTTTCAATGAACAACATTTCTTACTACAAATATATGCTTTTGGCGCTTGTTGTCAAGTTTTTTCGTCGATTTTCTTCGTCGAAACGCGGAATCACTCCCACGAAAAAAAATCCGCGAAACATCTCTCCTCGCCACCGAACGGACCAGATCAAAAAATGAAATGAACCTGCTTCCCCTTCAACTGACGTGCGAGATGTCGAGCGTCGCTTTGTATTTCTGTTCGAAGCGCGTGCGAACGGGAGCGTTAACGTGCGAAAGGAGTTGCGGGTCTTTGTGCAGAAGAGAGAATGCATCCGCGCGTGCTTGCTTCAGTATATCGATGTCCTCGACGATGTTCGCAATGCGAAGGCCCGGGACGCCGCTTTGCCGGGTTCCGAAGAACTCACCCGGACCGCGCAACCTCAAGTCCACTTCTGCAATTTCGAATCCGTCGTTCGTTTTCTCCATCGTTTCGAGCCGCACGCGCGCCTTCTGTTGTTCCTGACGCCGTTCGTCGGCGGAGAGTTTCTTCAGGCTTCCTTCGAAGACGGCCGCGTTCGAGACGAGAATGCAGTACGATTTATCCTGTCCCCTGCCGACTCGGCCGCGCAGTTGATGAAGCTGCGACAATCCGAACCGCTCCGCATTTTCGACGAGCATCACGGTGGCGTTCGGCACGTCGATCCCCACTTCGATCACGGTCGTCGTCACGAGGACATTGATCGCGCCCTTGACAAATTGTTCCATGACGCGACCCTTCTCCTCCGACTTCAATCTTCCGTGGAGAAGTCCGACGGCCAAGTTGCGATACAGCCCGTCGCGGAGAACCTCGAATTCTGCGGTCGCGGCCTGAAGGTCGAGCTTCTCCGAGGACTCGATCAGCGGAAACACGATGAAGGCCTGTCTTCCCCGGCGGGCCTCATGGGCGATGAAGTCATAGGCCTTCGCCTTGTCCTTCTGCGTCCGGACCGCCGTTCGCACGGGAAGGCGGTTCGCCGGCATTTCGTCGATCGTCGACATGTCCAGGTCGCCGTACAGCGTCATGGCCAGCGTTCGCGGGATGGGCGTCGCCGTCATGACGAGCACATGAGGATTCATTCCCTTCTGCCTCAGCTTCGCCCGCTGGTCGACGCCGAACCGATGCTGTTCATCGATGACCACAAGTCCCAGCTTCGCAAACTCGACGCCTTCTTCGAGGAGGGCGTGAGTCCCCACGACAATCTGCGCACTTCCCCGACGAATATCATCCCTGACATCCAGGCGCAGTTTCTTCTTCTGCCCGCCGACGAGCAGGCGGACGTTGACGTCCATCCCGCGGAGCAGATGGGAGAGCGTCCGAAAGTGCTGGTCGGCTAGAACCTCGGTCGGCGCCATAAACGCCGCCTGGCAGCCATTTTCCACCGCAACGAGAGCCGCAAGGAGTGCCACAACCGTCTTCCCGCTCCCAACATCTCCCTGGAGCAATCGATTCATCGGGCGGGACGTTTGCAGGTCGGTGCATATTTCCCCGAGCACGCGATCCTGGGCGCGCGTCAGTTCGAAGGGAAGCGATGTTCTCAGAACGCGCGTCTTGTTTCCGGGAGGGTCGAACTGAATTCCCCGGATGTCCTCGGACCAGCCGCGCTTGCGAAATGCCAGGAGAAGCTGAAAGAAGAAGAGCTCATCGTACTTCAGGCGTCTTTGGGATGACGCGAGATCTTCGTTGCTCGCGGGCTTGTGAATTCCATGGATTGCGTTCCGGAGCGGGAGAAGCCGGTGTCGGTCGCGGATTTCGTCGGAGAGCGATTCCGTTATAAGGTCGAGATGGTCGTCGAGTGCCCTGCGGATAATCCTCCTCAAGCCCCGGCTGTCCAGTCCGACCTCCGTGAGTGAACGCGTCGAGGAATATTTTGGGATGATAGCCCCGGTATTGAGCATGTTCGCCCAGTTGGGTTCGTTTTCCTCGTCGTTCTTCAACCTGTCAAACGCGGGATGGACAAACTGCAGCCTGCCGCGCTTGTCGAGCGTCGGGGCGGCGGAAAGGGCCACCAGGTCCCGTTCGTCGAAAAGGCCCCGAAGCCACCGGCTTCCCTCGAACCACACACACCTCAGGAGACCGGACTCATCCTCCACATTCAGAATGTACATCGACCGATTGCTTTTCCAAGCGCGACGGGCCTCAACCTTCGTTACCTCGCCGATGACCGTCACCTCCTCCCCCGAAGAAACCAGCGAGCGAAGTTGACCGATGGGGACGATGGCCGAGCGGTCGAGATATCCGCGGGGAAAATAAAAAAGGAGATCCTCGATTGTCCCGATGCCTTCGCTCCGGAGCACGTCGGCACGCTTCGGCCCTATCCCTTTGATGTATTGTAGCGACGGCGATGACGAGGATTTCGTCACGGTGCGGCAGAAAATTTATTCAACGATCAGCCGACTGGGAGAGGAAGGAATTCGAATCAAGAGAAGTTGAGTCGGACCGGAGTGAGGGATGGATGGATTCCATCAATACCCGACGGGATTCCGGGGACCGCGAAGCTGTTCGCTCCGCTCGCATCTGGCCGCCTCGATGCGCGAGGGCACAAGGATGGCACATCTAACGTTCGGCCTTCGATCGGTCATACACCACGACTCCGCCGACGATCGTCATGTCCGCCTGCACCTGTTCGATCCTGACCGGATCGATCTGCAAAATATCGTCCGAGAGTACTGTGAAGTCGGCAAGTTTCCCCGGCGTGATCGAACCTTTATCGTTCTCCTCGTATGCCGCGTAGGCATTGTTGATCGTGTAGCATTCGATCGCCTCGCGGACCGAGATTTTCTGCTCCGGGAACCACCCGTCCGGGTTTGCGCCGTCGGTCGTACGCCTGGTGACTGCCGCGTAAATGCCGGAGATCGGGTTCAGCGGTGCGACGGTCCAGTCGCTCCCGAAGCAGAGTTTGACATGGCGGTCGATGAATGTCCGAAAGGCATACGACGTCTTGCATCGATCGTGACCGATGCGCTTTTCCGCCCAGCGGCCGTCGTCGATGGCGTGATAGGGCTGGGCAGAAGCGATGACGCCGAGCCGGGCAAAGCGGTCAAAATCCTGGGGCCGGACGTGCTGCGCGTGTTCAATCCGGAACCTCCGGTCGCGCGGAGGGTTCGACCTGACGATCTTCTCGAACATGTTCAGCATGAGCTCGTTTGCGCTGTCCCCGATCGCGTGGATGGAAATCTGCAGGCCCGCCTTGTCGATGTCGAACGCCCATTTCTCCAGCCGTCCGTCCTGGACGATGTCGGTCGCAAGCCCATGCGTTGTCGGGTCGGAGGCGAACGGCTGACAGAAAAGCGCCGTCGACGATCCGAGCGACCCGTCCGCAAATGCCTTGAGAGAACCGATGCGAATCCAGTCGTCGCCGAACGGAATCCGGATCCCCGTACGGATGAGGTGTTCGTTTTCAGCGACCGGGAGCCGCGCGTAGACCCTCACCGTGAGCTCCCCTGCGGCTCTGAGCTTTTGATAGATGCGAAAATCTTCGACGGATGAAATATCCTGAATCCCCGTCAGGCCGCACCGCCGGGCTTCGGCGAGCGCAAGCCGGGCGGCCTCGAGCATTTCTTCCTCCGAAGGTCCGGGCATGACGCGGTAGACGAGATCCATGGCTCCGTCCTTGAGTATTCCCGTCGGGTCTCCCGTCTTCGCGTCGCGCACGATGGTTCCGCCCGGCGGGTCTTTCGTTTCCCTGGTGATTCCGGCGAGAATCAGGACGCGTGTGTTCGCAAGCGCCATGTGTCCGTCATAGCGGCTGACAAATACCGGAGTGGAGGACGTCGCGCCATCGATCAATTCTTTCGTCGGGAGCTTCCCGTCCGGCCAGTTGTCATGATCCCAGTCGCCCCCCGTCATCCATCTGTCCGGATATTTCGAAGCCCGCCGGGCGATGAGTTCGGCAAACTCTGCTTCATTTCTCGCGCGTCGGAGGTCGATGCTCCGGAGCTGAAATCCCCCGCTCATGAAATGGGTGTGGTCATCGATCAAACCGGGCAAAACCCGCTTTCCCTTCCAATCGACCACCGCGGTTCTGTCCCCGGCCATTTTTTTGATATCGGCATTCGACCCTACCGCGAGGATCCGGTCCCGGAAGACCGCAACGGCGTCGGCATTCGGTCGTGCCGTGTCGACGGTCCACACCTTGCCGTTCACGAAAATTACGTCCGGTTGCTGGGCATTGGAGAATGCAGACATGAGGCACACCATCAACGAGAGAGACGACGCTTTCATCAGTCCTGACAGCGGAGATGAAGGGATTGATAAATGTGGTGCGAGAAGATAGAAAATGCGGGAGAGAATTTCAATTCAGGGTCGATTTCCTCAATCACAGGACACAAGACTATTTTCGTCTGCACAACCATGAGGGGTTCGGGTTCACACTATAATAGTGGAAATCATTTCTCCGCAAACACGCAATAACCAGTCAATCTCGATCCATGGTCAGACTGATTCTCCGGCTTCCGAGGATTCGATTCGGCATGGCCCGATTCTCTGATTCCACCCGAACCGGAGGACAAAATTGAATCCAGGATAGCGGGGACAATTTGAAGGAAGCTGATCTTGTAGAAGTTACAAAAATGGAAGCTGTCCGTGGATCCGGCAAAGAAATGGCCGAAGTGTACAAATGTATATGTTGCAACGGTTTGTGGGATTCCGAATTCAAGGTTGTCGCTCGTGTCACTTTTGGCATGTCCGGTGCAGGAATAGGGGCATGGAAACAGTGAATATGGAGAAGAGAACGATGACCTCAAGAACAATCCTCGCAGCCGCAGTTCTTGGACTTGCTCCAGCGGCCTCACAAGCAGGAAACTCCCTCGCGATCCTGAAGTCTTCATCGAATTCCGCCGATGTGGTGCTCGAGAATAATGAACCGGTAGCCGGAGTGCAGTTCACGTTGCGGAGCTCAAGTCCGGTTGTCCTCTCAGATTTTTCAAGCGGCGGAGCAACCCAGGATGCACGGGCTTGGGTCGTGGCTTCCTACAAACTCAACGATTCGACGGTCAACGTGGTCATCTTAAACGTCGCCCGGTCCTTTTTCCCCGACGGCCGCCGGATCCTCGGCTCGGTCCGTTTTGAAACCGGCGCTTCAAACCTCTCCGGAACGAACTCCATCTCATTGACTAGGGTGCTTGCCATCAACCCATCGAGCGATAGCGTCGGAATTTCAGTGCAGGATCTCGATTGGCCGTCGAACACAACATTGGCTTCTTCGCAGAACGGAACGCCCGGCTTCACGTTCGGCCAGAATTATCCGAACCCCTTCAATCCTTCCACACGAATCTCTTACGAATTAAACAAGCCGGCGCACGTTCATCTTTCGGTTTACGACATGACGGGACGGGAAATCAGCCGGCTCGTCGATGAAGACCAGTCAACCGGCCGGTTCAACATAACGTGGAATAGTGCTGATGGAAGCGGTCGCATGCTTCCGAGCGGAGTCTACTTTGCGCAGTTGCGCGTGGATAATCAGGTCCAGACGCAGAAGATGATCCTGGCGAAGTGAAAGAAGGTCGAACGCGACCGTCTAACGCTTGCGCATGTCCGACGCTTCCGCTTTTCCCTTTTCCCCCGCACTCCGATCTGATCCCTGGACATCCTTCACCGCCTTGACGAACTCGCGAAAAAGCGGGTGCGCAAGGATCGGCCTCGATTGCAACTCCGGGTGGAATTGCCCCGCGACGAACCAGGGATGGCCGGGGAGCTCGATGATCTCCACGAGGTCGTTGTTGACGTAGAGCCCGCTAAAGACCATGCCGTGGTCTGCCAGCTGCTTCCGGAATTTATTATTGACTTCGTAGCGATGGCGGTGACGCTCGGAGATCAATCCCTTCTTGTAGGCGCAGAACGCCTTTGTCCCTTTTTGTACCGTACACGGGTAAGCCCCCAGGCGCATGGTGCCGCCGAGATTCCGCACCGTTTTTTGTTCCATCATCATGTCGATGACATTGTGTTTCGTCTTTCGAAACTCTGTGCTGTTCGCATCCTTCATTCCGCACACGTTTCGCGCGAACTCGATTACCGCGCACTGCAGTCCGAGGCAGATTCCGAAGAATGGGATCTTGTTCTCGCGCACGTACCGTATGGAAGCAATTTTTCCTTCGATGCCGCGATTGCCGAAACCCCAGGGCACGAGGAGGCCCGAGGCGCCCCGGAGAAACTTCTCCGCCCCACCTTCTTCGACGTCCTCGGCGCGGATCCATTCGAGCTCGACGCGAACGTCGTTTTCCGCCCCCGCATGAACGAACGCCTCGCTGATGCTCTTGTAGGCGTCCTTCAGGTCTGTGTACTTTCCGCACACGGCAATGCGCACGCGGCCGGCGGGATTCTTGACCTTCTCGACAAACCTCGTCCATTTTCGAAGGTCGGGCCTCGAAGGGGCGAAGTTGAGCTTGTTCAGGACGATCTCTGCCAGATGCTCCTTCTCGAATATCAGCGGCACTTCGTAAATTGAGTCCACATCCCTCCCTTCAATCACCGAATCCGTCTCCACATTGCAGAAGAGCGCAATCTTCTCCCGAAGCTCTCTCGAGAGCGGTTTCTCCGTCCTGCAAATGAGAACATCCGGCTGGAGGCCGATTTCCAGCAGTGTCTTGACGCTGTGCTGCGTCGGTTTTGTCTTGAGCTCGCCGGCCGATTTGATATACGGCATGAGGGTGACATGGATGTTGACCGCGTTTCTGCGCCCGACGTCGAGCGTCAACTGGCGCACGGCCTCGAGGAACGGCAACCCTTCAATATCGCCGGCGGTCCCTCCGATCTCCACGATGACGACGTCGTACCGGCCGGTTCCCGCGACGCTCCAGATGCGCCTTTTGATCTCATCCGTGATGTGCGGAATCACCTGAACCGTGGCGCCGAGATAATCACCACGCCGCTCTTTCGCAATCACCTCGTAATAGACCTGGCCCGTCGTCGTATTGTTCTGACGGGTCATGTTCTCATTCAGAAATCGTTCGTAATGTCCGAGGTCGAGGTCGGTCTCGGCCCCGTCGTCCGTCACATAGACTTCTCCATGCTGGAACGGATTCATCGTGCCGGGGTCGACGTTGATGTACGGGTCGAACTTCTGGATCGTCACGCGGAGGCCCCGGGATTTCAGGAGCAGCCCCAGCGAGGCGGCCGCAATGCCTTTTCCGAGCGAGGAGACAACGCCCCCCGTGATGAAAATAAACTTGACATGATTTCTGGGCATCGGTCGTTCCTTTAATGAATCGGGGACGGCGAACGTTCCCCCGTGCGCTTGAGGATCGCAATGACCCTTTCGACATCATCGCTCGTGTCGATCGGAATGCTGTCGAATTCGGTCGTACCGGCCTTGACCGTCATTCCGTTCTCCAGCAGTCGCAGCTGCTCGAGCTTCTCCGCCCGTTCGAGGGACGATTCCGGCAGCCGGGCATACGTGCGAAGCGATGACCTTCGAAAAACATATATCCCGATGTGCTTGTAAAACGTGTGCCGCGCAAGCCACCGACGTGCATCCGATTCGTCCCGTATGAAAGGAATCGTCGACCGCGAAAAATAAAGCGCGGTCCGGTCGGCACGGAGGACGACCTTCACGATGGAAGGATTCAGGAGGTCGTCGGCAAGCGAGATTTTTCGTACGAGCGTTCCGACATCCGCATGCTCGTCTTCCAGGACCACCTTGACCCCTTCGTCGATCATCTCCGGGGCGATCAGGGGCTCGTCTCCCTGGATGTTCACAAAGAGATCCCCTTCGATCGATTCGGCCACCGCGGCAACCCGGTCGCTCCCGGTCCGAATCGACGCGGGGGTCATGACGGACTCCCCCCCGAATCCCCGAACGGCTTGTTCGATCCGTGCGTCGTCGGTCGCAACGACGATGCGATTCAGCAATCTGGCGCGCCGTGCCTGGAGGTAGACCCGCTCGACCATCGTTTTGCCGAGCAGGTCCACCAGCGGTTTGCCCGGGAGCCGCGTGGAGGCATAGCGGGCGGGGATCACACCGACGACTGTGCTCATCGGAGCCGACAACCGGTCGCGTTCATCCTTCCTTTTCTCCGATCACTTTGGGAACCTTGAAGAACTGTTCGGTTCGCGCCGGAGCGTTCTTCAGGGCTTCCTCCGTCGTCAAACACTTCCGAACAACATCCTCCCGCATCGCCCCCTTCGTTTCCACGACCTGGGCCAGCGGCTCAACCCCGCTCGTGTCGATCTTATTGAGCTGTTCCATATGCGCAAGGATCGAATTAAGCTGGTGCGTGAACATTTCTTTTTCGGCCTGTGTGAACTCCAGGCGCGCCAGCTTCGCGATGTGCTCGACGACTTCGACGGTGACTTCCATGGCTTCCTCAGGATTGGTCGACGTAAATGTTTTCGATTGCCTTCCGCACTTTTTCCATCAGTTCCAGATCCCCGCTTTTCCCGTCGGAGCGATCCGGGAGTATCTGCTGTCCAAGAACAACCTCAATATCGGCAGGCCGGACAACCCACGAGCCCTTGGGGAGAATCCCGAACGTATTGTTGACCGCCACGGGGATTATCGGAACCCCGGCCTCCGAAGCGAGGGCGAACGCGCCCCGTTTAAAGGGCTGCAATTTTCCGTCGCGCGTCCGTGTTCCCTCGGGAAATAACAGCACTGATTTTCCGCTCCTGACTTTTTCGGCCGCGGCCTCCAGACTCTGACGCGCCTCGCGCCATTTCGACCTGTTGATGATGATATACGGTCCCATTCTCAGAGCCCAGCCCCAGAACGGAACCTTCGTCAGCTCCTCTTTGAGGACGATATGGATGGTGTCGGGGATTGCCGAAATAAGGGCCGGGATATCGAACATGCTTGCGTGGTTCGAGAGGTACACGCAGGGGGGAACAATCGCGGCGTTCTCCGCGCGTCTCAGCGTAACGCGGATTCCAAAGAGCCGGAGCACCAATTTGGAAAACACGCGCGTGGTCCAGTGGAAGACAGGAGAGTTGCGGTCAAACACGAGGGCCACCATGACAACGATGGAGGCAAAGAGGGTGAACACGCCGATAACAAGGGCGCGCAGAAGGGTTGCGATCATGGATCACACTTCCGTTCGGAGCGCGGCGGCGATCCGCTTTTCGATGGAGGGGTGACTGTAGAACAAAAACTCCACCAGGGGGTGGGGCGTCCGGTCGGCAAGATTGAGCAACGCGAGCTTGCGCATGGCACTGATGAACGCCTCCTTCATCCCCGTCGCCCGCAGTGCGAACCGGTCTGCGCTTCGCTCGTGGGCACGGGAGAACGCATTCTGGATCGGCGAGGAGACGATTGAATACACGGCGAGCCAGAGCCCGAGCAGGGGCAGGGCCGCGATCTCGTTCTGGGAGGAGTATCCGAACCAGCCCAGGCTCGCGGCGTACAAACGGGAGGTGATGTAAAGTCCGGCAAATGAGCTCACCGTACCGACGACGATCAACGACCAGATGTGCCCCAGTTTCCGATGCCCCAATTCGTGCGCGAAAACAACCTCGACTTCGTCGTCCGAAAAATTCGAGACCAGCGTATCGCCGAGGATGATGCGCCTGGACCGGCCCATGCCGGTGAACGCGGCGTTGGCCTTCTTCGTACTCTTGCTCAGATCGAAAACGAAAACCCCGCCGACCGGTACGCCCAGACGGTCGCACAGCCCGAGGATGCGATGCCTCAGTGTCCCCTCTTCCAGGGGCTTGAATTTGTAGAAGAGAGGCAGGATAACGACGGGAGCGATTCGGGCGAGGATGACGCCGACGACAAACAGCAGCGAGGCGACCGGCAGCCACCAGAGGGATCCAAATTGCCGAAGGCACCGGTAGAATGCGAGAAGGATGAGAATCGAAATCGGCAGACCGACAACGAACGCCTTGGTCCCCTCCCAAAGCCAGGCACGCATGGACTGGGTCGAAAGTCCGTAGCGGTGTTCAAGATAGTAGCCCGAATAGAGTCGCAGCGGAAAAAGGATGACCATTTGAGCCGATCCGAACATCGCCGCAAATAACAGGAGGACGAGATAGTCGTTGTTCGCCAAACGGAGGGCAATCGCTTCGGTGGTGCGTGCCGCGCCGGTGAGGACGAAGCCGGCAGTCAGTCCAAACGAGAGGGTCGAGCCAAGAAGGCCGAGGAGGAGCTTTGTGTTGCTGTAACGCTTCGGGAGAGAGGATTGGAGGGGCTGCTGCGGCGGGTCGACCGGGAGTATATCTTTTGCACCGTCTCCCGGATTATCGCTCGAGACTGAACGAACGACAGCAGCGTGTTTCATCCAAAGGCATAGCAGAGGGTGAGAGCATCGGTGGTTTGCACAAGATAATAAAGAGGAGTGAAGAATGCAAGATGCGGCCCGACGAACTTCCATCATTCGTACAGAAGATATTTCTCCCGCTTGATCATGAACAGCGCTCGTTGCTGGTCGATCCGGCTTAACATGTCTTCCACCGGCACGTGGGCGATGATGTCACGCCGGATTTCGGCCGTCCCCAGGACGCGGTCGAATGCCTCGAGCCGCTCCGGTTTTGCCCGGTCAAAGATGTTGCGGTCGGGGAACAACGTGTAAAGCGCCTCGAGGATGGATAATTGGACTTGGGTGAGGTTGATCCTGTCACGGTCGATGACGTGGATCTGGACCCCCTCGTACGTGATGCCGGTCGTGTCAAAGTAGAAGGGTTTGTACCACATCGGCCGGAATACGACGCCGGCCAGCCCCCGCGTGTTGAGGTACCGGGCGAGAGCGGTGCCGCTCACCCACGGTGCTCCGACGAGCTCGAAGGGAAGCGTATAGCCGACTCCCGAATTTGCCGTCCCGAGCTCCCCCAACATCCCGGTCATGACATAGAACATCGTGGTGCTCGATCGCGGGATGTGCGGCGACGTCGGCACCCACACAAGGTTCGTTTCATCCCACCACATGTCCCTCTTCCATCCTTCCATGGGGACGACGGTAAGATTGCAGTGGACGCCGTTCTCCAGCCATCCCTCGTCGTTAATCATCCGGGCGAGCTCGCCCGCCGTCATGCCGTACACGTAGGGAATAGGATAGGCACCGACGAATGACTTGAATCGCGGCTCCAGCATGGGCCCTTCCACCCTGTTCCCTGTTAACGGGTCGGGCCGGTCCAGAACGACAAACGGAATTCCCGCTTCGGCCGCCGCCGCCATCACCATCCCCATCGTGGAAATGTATGTATACGACCGTACGCCGATATCCTGAATATCGTATACCAGGATGTCGATGCCGGCCAGCATTTCACGGGGCGGCTTGCGGTTCTTCCCGTACAACGAGTAAACCGGCAGGCCGGTTTTTGCGTCTACCACGTTTTCCACCGATTTGCCCGCGTCAGCATCGCCGCGAATTCCGTGTTCGGGTCCAAAGAGCGCAACAAGTTTTACGTCCGGCGCGCTGAAAAGGATGTCGACGGTGAATTGCAGATCCGACGAGATGCCGGTCGGATTGGTGACGAGCCCCACTCTCTTGCCCTTCAGAATATCGAATCCGCGGTCGCGCAGGACGTCGATCCCCAGCTTCACGCGAGGCCCGGCACCAAGCGGCGTCGGCGTCGAGATGGAAATCAATGCGGTGATGAAGGCCGAAAACGCAAGAAGACTGATGATTCGTCTCATCCGTCGTAGTGGGTTCATGGGAGCGATGATATTCTCAGCGGTTGGGTGACAAATAAAAATAGTACTACACGAAGAGGCAATTTATCAAAACTTCGGGACGAAGCGAGTATCATCGAAATCCACCGGTTCGTGCACCGCCGCGGCAATTTCTCTTTGTGTACAGTGAAACCGGCGCCGAAATTTCCGCCCCGAAGAGTGGGGTGATGATTTCATGAGCGCACAGTTGCAGCGGAATTCGCGCCTGCCTCAAAGGAGACGAGTTCGGCAAACAGGCAACGCACGAGAAGTCATTCCCCCCACATGCCAAAATTTCGACGGTAAGAGTAGTTGCATCAGGGCTCACGAGAGCGGTGTCCTTAATTCATTTCTCACATGAACCCTAATCTGTTTTCTGTGAGAAAAGGACGAAACCAATCGTCCCGATTGCGAAAAACATGAGGATCCATCCGAGAAGGGATGTGGGCGGCTCGACTGCAAGGAAAATAATCAGAAGGAGGATGACGACAACCAGCGGCCTCCTGGTGTTTGGAGGTTTGCCCTTGGAGCGCCCGCCTTTCGTTCGCGCTTCGCCTCCAGGACGTTCGACGTTGAACGGGAGCGGGTGCCCATCCAAGACCCAATTCTTGACCATGGAAAGGTCAACCAGGAAATTCATCGTGTTCGAGAGTGCGCCGGGTGTCATCGCAAAAAACATCTCGCCAAAATGTCGCTTGACGTTTTCGGGGGCCTCCTTCACCATCGTCTTGACAAGGGTAATCGATTTTTCCAGGGATGTCTCCATTTCGGACCGCAGTTTATCCGCCCCATCACCTTGGGGGCCGATCCGCCGCAGGATTTCCTGGGATTTGACGACGAACTTCGCATGGAAGATCGCATCTTCGAACGCCAGCACCAGCGCCCCGCTCCGACAGTTTTCAATCAGGAACCCCATCTCACGAGGATATGCCATAGGACGGCCTGCGTGAGCTTCGAGGTCACGGATGAAGCCAGAGGTTGTTGCTGAAAGGGTTGGAAAATAATTATCTGCTTGAGTCATCATGTAATGTTGGTCAGACCCTGAACCTCAGCCAGAGGCTGATGGGCCTTCGGCCCAAAGTTCAGAGTGACAACCCGTTTTGTTCCAGGTGACGGGGTGGGGTCTTCTCAATCCCCGCCAACAACTCAATCTCCATATCGTTCAAATACCAAGTTATTCTGACTCCGTTTTTTTCCATCCCTTTCTCACACGTCTCGACCTCTCGAGTACCTTTCTTATCTCATCATCCGCGAGCCCAGTACCGTCGTACTTCCCCGCCCCGACGCGCTGACGGACGGCTTCGAAGAGTATCACGGCGCACGCTACGGAAACGTTCAGACTCTGGATCATGCCGAACATCGGGATGGAAATCACCCCATCCGCTTTTTTCGTCGCTTCCGCGGAGACACCCCGATGTTCGTTTCCGAACACGATCGCAATTTTTCGCCTCATGTCGACGGAGTAGAGCGACTCGGCATTCTTCTCAATTCCCGTCGCATAGATCGCAAACCCTTCGGAACGAAGCATCGTGTAACAATCGCCGATCGACCGGAACGGCCTTCGTTCAACCCATTTCTTGGCGCTCGCGGAGCTTTTCTTGCCGATGTCCGGCAAGCGTTCCTGGGTATAGACAAGCTGGACGCGGGGAATTCCGGCAGCATCGCACGTTCGGAGCATGGCGCTGACATTGTGCGGGTCGTGTATGTTCTCCATCACGACCGTGAGGTCCGGCTGGCGGCGCCGGAAGACCTCGTCGATGCGCGCCTGACGTTCAGTCCCCATCGTCGCGCATTCTTTGTCTCAACATCCGCAGATGCGGCTCCTGGAGCAGCAGCACGGCCGCAACCACGGCACATCCACCGCCAATCTGCACGCCGCTCAGCCCTTCGCCGAGCCAGAGATACGCGACGAGGATCGCGATCACCGGTTCGAGCGTGCTCGCGATGCCGACCGTCGTTGCCTCGAGCATCGAAAGACTCGCCGTATACAGCGAATGCGGAATGAGGATCGACAGAACGGCAAACAGGAGAAGGATGGCCCAGTCGGAGATCGAGTAGTGTTTCGCCGCAAGGGCCCAGGGTGGATTGATGAACATCCAGAAGAGGGATGCAAATCCAAAAGCGTAGAGGAGCATCGTCCAGACAGAATATTTTCTGAGCAATCGTTTTGTGCCGATGAGCATGTAGGAGAATCCGAACGCCGAAGCCGCGGCCGTGAGCGAGCTCCATCCCCGAAGCTGCACGGTCGACGGCGAGCCCCCGCTGACGGCAAGGTAGCATCCTCCCAGGGCCAGGACGAGGGAGAGGAGCTTCATCCCGTCGAATGATTCTTCCCTCCGTATCATCACGGCATAGATTGTCACCCAGAGAGGGGCGGTGTACTGCACGAGGATCGCCGTGGCCACGGTGGCCTCTTTGACCGTATAGTAATAACTATAGTTCGTGACCGCAATGCCGATCACCCCCACGCCGGCCAGTGGAACGAGGTCCCGCGGGCGAACGATGAAAACGCCGGGCTTCCGGAGGGCAAGAAATCCCGCAAGGAGAACGAACGAAAGAGTCGACCGGGTCTGCGCGATGACAAGCGTGTCGAACCTGGTCGCAATCAGGATCTTCGCGAGCGAGGCGGATCCGCCCCAGAGCGTGACGGCGATGAAGAGATAAAGGTACCCGCGGAAGGCGCGGTCTCGGGAAAGAAGCTCAGTTCTTTGACCGACCAATGTCATCGGCGAGGTTGCGGTAATAGTCGCTCTGACTTTGGTCGCCGATCAGCTGATAAATGTAGGAAAGGCGCTGGAGAATGACCTTCTGGTTGGTCACGTGTTTCAAACCCTCCTTGAGAAACTCAATGAGGATATCGGCGGGCGGGATATTGAGGTCGGGGTCGAAGCAATCGGCGGCGTCGAGGTACGGGTCCGGCTCCTCGGGCCTTACGTGAGCCGCCTTCCGGTAGTAACGAATTGCCAGCTCAAAATTATCGTATGATGAGTAAGTCACTTCGAAAACGCTGGCCAGCCACATAAATGTATCGTAGGCAAGACCTGAGAATTCCTTGGCGAGTTTCTCTCCGAACAGGCAAAGCTCCTCGGGCGAGAGCGAGTTGTTCCAAAATAGGAGACGGTAGAGCTCGACATCCTGAATCTTCTGCTGGAGGGCGTCCTCGAACGCGTCGAATATCTCGTTAAAATCGGAGGAACTGGAGAATCTGGCACGAATTTCTTCCACAGTGAAGCGCGGCATGAAAACGTTCGATTGGAAGGAGAGGGTAGGAAAAAGTAACAAGAAGCGGCGGGAAATGCAAACGCGGGTAGTGTCCTATTTCCAAGCAACCGTCACCCCGAACTTGGTTCGGGGTCTGTGAACGTCAGATGCTGAAACGAGTTCAGCATGACGCTTCCATAATACGTTGGAGCCCGCTGAATTGAGGACACTATTCAAACGCGCGGGGTCCGTCACTCCTTCAGGACGCGTTTCACCGTCGTGAGCAGCGCATCCATGGTGAACGGCTTGTTCATATACTCGACTGCACCGACGACGGTCCACGCTCCTGCCGCCTGAGCGGCACTCGTCATGAGTATGACGGGGATCGCGGCCGTCTCGGGGTCTTGCTGGAGATTTTCCACCATGATGAAACCGTTCATATTGTCCATGTAGACATCGCTGATGATGAGATCCGGTTTTTGCTCCGTCGCAACGGACAATCCCACCATTCCGTCCTCGGCTTCCAGGGCACGATAGCCCTTCTTCGTCAGGGTCATCGCCATTCCCTTCCGGAGCGAATCTTCGTCGTCGACTATCAGGATGGTCTTCATGGCATTTTTTCCCGCGATAAAAGTACGAAACGTTGTAACGATAAACAAGCTGCCGCTCCAGTGGGCAGTGTCCCAGTTCCAAGCAACCGTCACTCCGAACTTTGCGCCGGAGGCCTCCGCGCCGAAGTCAGTCGAGAGAGGTAAGCGGGCGCATCCCGGCCTGCCAGTTGGTTATCCCAGTGGCGCCTGCCGGACAGGCAGGGGCAGGAGCCTCCGGCTGAGGTTCGGCGTCTGTGAACGTCGGAGGCTGAAACCCCGTGTCGATGTACAGGGCAGGCAAGGTCAGCACGACGCTTCCTTAAAAAGTTGGAGCCTGCTGAAATGAGGACACTACGGTCCTGCGACATGGAGGAGATTCTTGATGGGAAGATGGTCCGGCTTGTCTTTCGGACTCTCCGCAGAGCAGGGTTTGAAATTCGGCATCCCGCTAGACGAATCATCACACAGACAGGAAGCAGGCAATCACCGGCCATCGGATCCGACGATGCTTCCCGCTCACAAATTGCCGCTCCGAATTCTTCCCGTATCCGGTTTCGTCTGGAATCCATCTCAGTCATTGCGTATATTCGGGGATGAAGACGATAGCGGTGACCGTCGGACTTCTCCAGCGTGACGGCAAAGTCCTCCTCTGCCAGAGGAAAAGAGGGGCTCGCTACGAACTCAAGTGGGAATTCCCCGGAGGGAAGGTCGAACCGGGGGAGACTCCGGAGCAGGCGGTTGCGCGCGAGCTTTCGGAAGAACTTTCCGTCAATATCGGAGGCGCCGAGCTTATTGAGAAATCGCGCGCCAGTTATTCCGACGGCAACACATACGACGTATCGTACTTCCGGGTGACTTCGTTTGCAGGAGAACCGAGGAACAATGTATTCGAGCAGATACGATGGGTCGGCCTGCAGGAGCTTTCGGAATTCGACATCCTGGAGGGAAACAAATCATTTGTCGACGCCCTTGTGCGCGCGTCGACTTTAAAGGCAGCCGCGTCGCATCCATCGCTTGAGAAATCCCGCCGCGGGCTGAATCCGAATCCGGACTGATCTCTCGCATTGTGACCCCCTCCCCCGCAGCACTTCATCGAAATCTCCTTCGATGGTACTCCGCGCAGGCGCGCAAGCTCCCCTGGCGGGGCATTCGGGACCCCTACAAGGTTCTGGTGTCCGAAATCATGCTCCAGCAGACGCAGGTCGCGCGGGTTTTGCAAAAGTATCCTCCATTCATCAGACGCTACCCTCGACTCTCCGCAATTTCGGCCGCCAGGACGTCCGAGCTTATCCGATCCTGGCAAGGAATGGGCTATAATAGAAGAGCCCTGCAACTGAAGCGGCTTGCGCAGACCGTGGCAATTCGATATGGTGCGATCCCGTCGGATCCGGCCGAACTCTTGCAACTCCCGGGAGTCGGAAGATACACGGCAAATGCGGTGGCCTGTTTTGCGTTCGGAAAACAAGTGACTGTCGTCGATACGAACGTACGGCGTGTCCTGGGGCGGGTTTACCCTGAGGAGAGCAGGAGGCGCGATGCCTGGGAGGTCGCCGGAATGGTTCTTCCGAAGAATGGGGCAGAAGACTGGAATCAGGCATTGATGGACCTTGGTTCGACTCTTTGCACTGCGTCGAATCCATCCTGTACTGGTTGCCCAATCGCTCACCTGTGCCCAAGCGCATTTCGTGTCGCACTCTCTTCCCGCAGGCCCCGGACTCGTTTGTCGAAACCCGCGCGTGTACCGGATCGGATTTATCGCGGACGTATCGTCGACGCCTTGCGCAACCTCCCTTCCGGAAAAACCGCCGGCATTACGACGATTGCCCGCTCGCTGCGGCAGGACGCCTTGCCTGCCGGCCAAAGAAAAATTCTCTTGCTGCTGCGCGGACTCGAACGCGACGGATTGATTTCCCTCACAGGTTCGGGTTCATCGGTGCGCGCCGCCTTGCCACAATGAGGACGGTCGACGGACAGTCACGCTCCGTACGTCTCGAGGAACTTCGCCGGCTCCATCAGGACAGGAAGGAATCGATCCGGACGCGGCTCGCCGAATTCAAACTGGTCAAACCGGAGGATTATTTTTACGAGCTGGCCTACTGTCTGATGACTCCGCAGACGAGCGCGGCTCACGCCGACGCCGTTGTCTTCAAACTCCGCAACCGATCGTACCATCTCACCGAATTCGATATCGAGCCGATTCTCGGCGACCCGAGCCATTACGTCCGGTTTCACAAAACAAAAGCGAGACTCATCGCGAGGGCGAAGGGCGAAATGAGCACCATCGAGTCCGCGCTGCGAAACGGAACGAACGCGGCCGCTCTGCGGATGTGGCTGACAGAAAATGTAAAAGGGTTGGGATACAAGGAAGCAACGCACTTCCTGCGGAACATCGGGAGAAATGACGGACTCGCCATCCTCGACCGCCATATTCTGAGAAACCTGAAACGTTACGGCGTCCTTCGGTCGCTCCCGAAGTCGTTGACATCGAAGCGATACGTGGGCATCGAGCAAAAGTTCAAATCATTTTCGGAAGAGATAGGTATTCCTATCGACGAACTCGACCTCCTGTTTTGGAGCATGGAAACGGGAGAGATTAGGAAATGAGGAATGCGGAATGAGGAATGGAGATGGGGAATGAGGAATGGGGAATGGGAATAGTGGAATGATGGGTGGGAAATGAGGAATGGGGAATGGGAATAGTGGAATGATGGTTGGGGACTAGAGAATGTGGAATGATGGGTGGGAAATGAGGAATGGGGAATGGTGAGAAATGAGGAGTGGGGAATGGTGATTGGGGAATGGAAATTGTGGAATGATGGTTTTGGAATGGAGATTGGGAAATGAGGAATGGTGATTAGGGAATGATGGTTGGGGGATGACCAGAGGTAGATTTCGAGTTGCGAGTTTTGATTTTACGACCGAGACGTACGAGGCAAGGAGTGAATTCTGAGGAGAAGGCATTCTTGAAGGCGTTGGCGGGATTGCGTCAAGGACCTCAGTTTCAGGATTACTTATCTGACCGGACAACTTACAACTTTCAACTCACAACCTTCAACGTTCAACCTGCAATCTCCAATTCTCAACCCACAACTTCCATCTTTCTTCGATGAAATTTCTCGTCCTCGGATCTGGCTTGATGGGAAAGGCGCTTGCCCTCGACCTTACGCGCTCGGAAGACGTAAGCCGTGTAACGTTGGCGGATGCCGACGGCGCCCGACTTGAAGCGGTCAGCCGCGAACTCCATTCGCACAAGCTTCAGACGAGGACTCTCGACGTTCAAAAATA
>DATJYV010000042.1:0-25222 GCA_035499415.1 Bacteroidota bacterium | reverse complement strand
GGCCTTTTGCAGCCACCACGCCGCGGCCAACCCGGAAATACCGGCGCCGACGACGACGCACGTATGATGCTCGGCCATGTCTAACCTTTCGCCCGATGCATAACGAGGTCCGCGAGGCACGCGATGAATTTCTTGCTCGCGGTCAGTGCGCGCATCATCTCGAACCGTTTGACGCCGAGGGCAAAAGCGTGCTTGCGCGCTTCGATGTTGATCTCCGAAAGGGTCTCGATGTGGTCGGTCACGAAAGCGATCGGGACAACGACCATGTGTGTGACTCCCTCCGCGGCAAGGCGTTCAATGGTCGTGGTGAGCGACGGCTGGAGCCACTTCTGAGGGCCGACCTTGCTTTGGAAGCAAAGATGATGCGGCAGGTTGAAGCGACCCCGCTCGAGCACGAGTTCGTACGAGCGGCGGATGTGGGCAGGATACGGATCTCCCGCGTTCACGAGCTTCATCGGAATTCCATGCGCGCTGAACACCAGGTGCGCCTTCCCGCGCTCTGTTTTCGGGAATCGGTCCAGCGTCTGGGTGACATGTTCGACGATCGCGTCAATATAAAGCGGGTGGTCGAAGTAGCTTTCGATACGCTTTGTCGGGATACGGGCGACATTCATCGTCCGTACGACTCGATCCCATTCGTTGAAGCTGGACGCGGTCGTGGCTTTGGAATACTGCGGATAAAGAGGGAGGAGGATCAGTTCGTCCGGAGGATTCCGAAAAAGTTCCGCAGCCGTTTCCGAGGTGAACGGATGCCAATAGCGCATTGCGACGCGGACGTCGGTATTCAATCCCTTGCGGGCGAGGAGCGCCGCGAGATGCGTTGCCTGGAGCATCGTTTGTTTCAGTATGGGCGATTTGCCGCCGATCGAATCGTACAACGCGCGGACTTTCGGCGCTCTCCGCGAAGATATGAAACGCGCGAGCGCGTTGCGGAAAAGGAACGCGCCGGGAAGGTCGATGATGTCCGGGTCGGAGAAAAGGTTGTACAGGAACGGCTCAACGGCGTCGAGAGAATCGGGGCCGCCCAATTGGAACAGAACCACTCCTGTACGTCGTTTCTTTTTCATAACGTCACCCAGTCTTTCGGCGTCCGCAGCACATCGACGAGCTTCGCTTCCCTGGACCCCGGCTCGACGCGAAATGCCGGATCCCAGCTCGCGGAAGGAGGGAGCGAAAGGAGGATGGATTCCGGACGGCCGCCGGTTTCCAAACCGAAAAGCGTCCCCCGGTCGTAGACCAGGTTGAATTCGACGTATCGCCCGCGCCGGTGGAGCTGCCACTCCTTTTCATGCGCTCCCCATGGAGCCGACTTTCGACGTTCGACCAGGGGAAGGTAGGACGGAAGGAACGATGCGCCCACGGATTCGACAAAATCGAACGTGCGGTCCGGGTCGTCGCGGAGGTAGTCGAAGAAAATCCCCCCAACGCCCCGTGCTTCATTCCGGTGCTTGACCTGAAAATACGAATCGCATCTGCGCTTGAAGTCCGGATATCGATGGGGGTCGAACCGGTCGCAAGCCGCTTTAAGCGTCGAGTGAAAATGTACGACGTCGTCTTCGAATAAATAGTACGGCGTCAGGTCGATCCCGCCGCCGAACCATCCGTCCCCGTCTTCAAGCTCCAGGTACCGGAGATTAAAATGGACGGTCGGGATCATCGGGCTTTCGGGATGAAGGATGAGAGATATTCCGGCCGCGTGGACTCGTTGGGGTTTGACGCCCAGCCGTCCGGCGAGAAGTTCATTCAACGGAGATTCGACGGCGGAAAAATTCACGCCCCCCTTTTCGAAGAGGGCGCCATGCTGAATCACGCGCGAATCGCCGCCGCCGGAGACGGGATGTTCCCACAGCGTCGGGACAAATCTGGCGCTCCCATCCGCTTGTTCCAGCGCCGTGCAAATCACCGGCTGGAGCTTCCGGAAATACTCCGTCGCCCGCCCGATCATCGGCCGTGCGCGTAGGGTCTGAGTCATCGGTGGAATCCCGTGCTGAGTTTCTTCACCGTCTCAACAAAATACCTTGCGTTTTCAACGGGGGTTTCGGGAAGAATCCCGTGCCCGAGGTTGAAAATATGTCCCTCCCCTTTTCCGAACTTTTCCAGAATCGAACGGACGCCGCTTTCGATGCGGCCCGGGGTCGAGAGAAGGATGACCGGGTCGAGATTCCCCTGAAGTGCCGCGTAGCTTCCGACCATCGTTCGCGCTTTTCCGATGTCCGTCTTCCAGTCCAGCCCGACGACCGCCGCGCCGAGGTCGGCGATTTTTTCGAGCGACTGACCGCAGTCTTTGCAGAAGACGATGACGGGAGCGCCGCGGACCTTGAGAGTCGAGACGACCTGCCGGAGATACCGGAGGGAGAATTCTTCGAACTCATCAGGCCCGAGAAGCCCGCCCCAGGTGTCGAAGATCTGAACGAGCTGCGCTCCGGCCTCGACCTGGGCGGTGAGGTAGGACGAAACGGTCCGCGCAAGTTTTTCCAGTAACACATGCGCGTCTTTTGGCGAGGAGAAGATCAGCTCCTTTGCGTGCCGGAAATCCTTCACCCCGGCCCCCTCAACCATGTATGCCGCAAGAGTCCACGGCGCGCCGGAAAAGCCGATCAAGGGCACGCGGCCGTTCAAGCGTGAGCGTGTTGCGCGGATCGCGTCGAGGACGAACCGGAGCTGTGACGCCGGATCCGGGACGGACAATCGGTCGATCTGCTGCCGGTTCCTGATGGGCTCCGGAAATCGGGGACCTCCTTTCCCCTCTTCGACGACGAGTTTCATACCCATCGCCTCGGGCAGGACGAGGATGTCCGAAAAAATGATTGCTGCGTCCACGCCGAGAACATCGACGGGTTGGATTGTCACCTCGGCCGCCAGCTCGGGCGTTTTGCAAAGCGTGAGAAAATCGGTTTTGGCGCGAACCGCGCGGTATTCGGGAAGAAATCGGCCCGCCTGACGCATCATCCAGACGGGAGTGCGCTCCACGGGCTCGCGCTTTGCCGCGCGGATCACCAGGTCGTTCTGCAGCACGCCGGGCTTTACCAACTGCCGTGTGGTTTCAACGCTCATCATAAAACCTGACGATGGAAGAAACAAGCCCCGCGGCCGAGGGGCGCCCGGCGACAAGGTCGACGTGCAATCCGCACGCCCTCGTCGCGTCTGCGGTCGTTCGGCCGATGACCGCGACCGCTGCATTGCGCACGAGGTCGATGGCGATCACACTGAGAAAATTTTTGATGCTGGAGGGGCTGAAAAAAGTCACCACGGTGTTCTTCCCGGACGCCAGGGCCTGCGTCACGCGAAGGGCATCGTTTTGTGCCGGGTTGTTCGTGCGATAGACGACCACTTCATCCACGGTTGCACCGCGATTGCGCAGTCCTTCCGCAAGGTCGCCGGCCGCGAGATTGCCGCGTGGAAGAAGAAATCGCTTTCCGGAGACGGATTCCGTTTCGAGTGCGCCGGCAAGACTGCCGGAATCCCTGACACCGGGCAAAAGGGTCGGATGAAGTCCGCATCGCTCGGCAGTGTGCGCAGTACTCGACCCCACAACCAGAGTTCTTTTTTTTGCCAGCAACCCGAGCGTCGTCTCGCCGGCCCTCTCCACCCGGGCGACGAATCGGGTAACCGCATTGGAACTTGTGAACAGCAGGCAATCATACAAGCGAAGATTTCGCACGGAGCTGTCGCAATCGACCCACGATTCCGGGTCCGTGATTTCTATGGTCGGAAAGATCACAACGGTTGCGCCCAGCGCCTCGAGCATCCGAGACAACTCCGACGCCTGGTCGCGAGGTCGGGTGACGACCACCGTCTTCCCGGCCAGCGGAAGGGGAGGGCGCCGTTCAGATGTCGACTTGCGCCGCGCTGTCGGCCGTTGTTCCTTCGTTCGCATGCCGGATCTCGTCCAGAATTTTATCCGCCCCTTGTTCGATCAACTGTTCGGCGAGCTTCACTCCGAGCGCCGTTCCGTCTTCCATCCTCCCGGCAACAGACCCGCGCACCATTCTCTTCCCGTCCAGACTCCCGACCATCGCATCGAGCTTTAACATCCCATCCTCGAACCTGCCGTGTGCCCCGATCGGAATCTGACAACCTCCTTCCAGTCTTCGGAGCAATGCACGCTCGGCATCCGTCGCACGACGGGTCTCGAGGTCGTCAAAGGGCCGGAGAATCTCCATCAACTCATCGTCTTTTTCCCTCGCTTCAACCGCCAGCGCTCCCTGTCCCACTGCCGGGAGCACGCGCGTGACCGGAAGTATCTCCGCGATCATTTTTTCCCAGCCCAGCCGCTTCACGCCCGCGAAGGCGAGCAGCATCCCGTCCCAATCGGATCGCTCGAGCTTTTCGCGGCGCGTGTGGAGATTCCCCCGGAGATCGACGATCTCCAGGTCGGGGCGAAGATTCAGCAACTGGCACTTCCTGCGCAGGCTGCCCGTCGCGATTTTTCCGGCCTGCGGAACGTCGGCGAGAGCCCTGAATTTCCTGCCGGGATGTGCGATGAACACGTCCCGCACATCCTCGCGCTTCGTGACGGCCGCGACCGCCAACCCGGCCGGGATGAACGTCGGCAAATCTTTGAGACTGTGGACGGCCAGGTCGATCCGCTTCTCCAGCAGCGCCGACTCGATCTCCTTCGTGAAGAGCCCCTTGTCTCCGATCTTCGACAGGGGCGAATCGAGAATCCGGTCTCCCGTGGTCTTGATGTGAACGGCTTCGACGGAAAGTTCCGGGTAGCGGTCGGTCAGCAGGCGCGCGATCAAAGAGGTCTGAAGGCGGGCGAGCTCGCTTCCGCGCGTTCCGAGCACGACGCTCCGGCGCTTCATGAATCCGGGTCGTCTTTTCGCAGTCCGAAGAGGGTCCGGACGATGTGGATGCGCTTGCGCTTCATCTCATCCGACTCGTTGCTGCCGTTCCTGAGCTCGGTGGTGGGAGCGTGGAGAATCTTGTTCACGATGCGCCGGGTGACGAGGTCGAGCAGTTCCCGGTCGTTCGCGGATGAAAATCTGTTCTGGTGCTTCTGCACTTCGTCCTGGCGGATCTCTTCGAAATGCCGGTGGAGGTCGGTGATTGTCGGGTGAACTTCCAGCGAGGAGTACCACGCGTGGAATTTTCCGAGTTCTTCGTCGACGATGGCGATTGCCTTCGGGACTTCCGTCTCGCGTTGTTCGATATTCTGCCGCACGATGCCCGCGAGCGCGTCGAGGTCGTGCAGGAATACGTTGCCGATCTTGTTCGCCGACGGGTCGACATTGCGCGGCACACCAAGGTCGAGGACGAGCAGCGGCCGATTCAACCGTTTCTTCATCGCATCCGTGATTTCGTCGCGCGTCAGCACGTACCCGCTTCCGCCGATGCACGAGACGACGATGTCGACCTCCTGGATTTTTTCGCGGATGCTGTCGAAATCGACTGCGTGCGCTCCGAGAGCGGCGGCGACCTCTTCCGCCTTGGCGCGCGTACGGTTCGCGATGAACAGCCCGCCGATATTTTTTCCCTGCAGATGACGCGCCGCGAGTTCCCCCGTTTCGCCCGCGCCGATGAGAAGGGCGGAGCGCTGCGTCAGGTCTTCGAAAATCTTGCTCGCCAGCTCGACGGCCGCATAGCTGACCGACACGGCCCCTTCACCGATGCGCGTTTCACTCCTGACCCGTTTCCCGACCCGGTTGGTGGATTGAAGCAGGCGGTTGAGGAAAATGCCGACGGTCTTTTGTTCCAGGCCGAGGGCGAAACCCTCCCGTACCTGACCCAGGATCTGGACGTCGCCGACGACCATGGAATCGACTCCCGCGGCAACGCGGAAAAGATGCCGGATTGCGTCCTCCGCGGCGAGGCGGTAGAGATGCTGAAGCTTCACCGTCGCACCGGCCGCCTTCAGGTCGATGAGGAATTGCCCCACGCTGTCGAGCGAGGGTGAGCCGCCGTTCACGGAAGCCGGAATGCCGTAGATTTCCGTCCGGTTGCAGGTGGAGACGACGAAGCACTCCGAAAACCATTGCTGACGCAACTGCGGCAGGGCGCTCCTGACCTCCTCCGCGGAGAGCCAGAGTTTTTCGCGTACCTCCAGAGGCGCAGTCCGGTGATTGATGCCGATGACAAGAAGGTCCATAACGGGGCGCTCCGGCCCGGTCAATAAAAATTGTGGAACTTGCTCAGGAACACGTTGACGATGCTGAGCGAAAAAAGTGAAACGCCAAATCCGACGATCGAGAGAATCATGATCTTCCTTCCCTGCCATCCGAACGAACGTTTTGCGAGCAGGCCCGCGCCGTACAACGCCCAGATGCAGACGGTCCCGACCAGCTTGGGGTCGTAGTACGAAAAGTCCGCGAATGCGCGAGGGAGCAGCACGATGCCGATGACGATGGCGAGGCCGAGGAGAGCGAACCCGAGCACGATCGCGATCGAGCTCATGCGCTCGAGGATTTCCAGGTTCGGCAGCCGCGCGTAGATGACGCCGAACCGGTTCGACTTGATATTGTGGTAGAGCATGAGATACAGAAATCCGTAGACGGCGGAGATGGTGATGGCGGTATAACCCAGCAGAGCCGCGGAGACATGGATGCCGAGCATGTTGCTCCGAAGAATGGGGTTGACTTCGCTGATGTCCTGGATGAGAAGCGACGCGGCGAGTTGAAAGAAGAAAGCGAGGATGAGAATAAAATAGCCGGTATTCTTCACCTTCGTCCAGAATTCAATGACCAGATACCCGACTGCGATGGAGAGTGAAATGACCGACATGATCTCGGGAATGCTGGTGATGGGAGGATGGTCAAGTGCGACGGTTCTCAGCGACAAGTAAATGAAATGGAGCAGCACGGTCGCCACGAGCAAGGGGGTTTTCAAGCGCGAAGCAAGCAGGGAATCGCGGAAGAACGCCTTCGCGTACGCCCAGACAGATGCGAAATAAGCGACGGGGAGCAAGTATGAAAGCAGAGGAATCACGTCGTTAGGGTAGACCCTTGAATAATGTCACAATCCGGAATTTCATTCAGTGCATGGTAGTCTGCAAAGAGCGTGCCAGGTCGGTTCTTGCGGATTTTGACTGATTCGTTGCCCGGTTCAGGGATTCTTTTCCAAAATATAGGAACGCGATGCGCGTGGTGCAAGCGCACGATGACCCGCTCCATCGAACTTGAGACTTGCGGCGATGATGAGCTCCGTCTTATATTTCAGGTTTAGGTGGATACTATCAAGAGCAAATGGCGCCGCCTGCGATCCCGAATAATTCCATTCCTCTATAATATACGCTAAAACGACATGACTCGTGTCCGAATCGGTTTGATTCTCTCGCTTTTGTTTTATCCCGGTCTGCATGAACGTTCGACACTGAGCGCTCAAGTATCCCGCCAGGCGGTGCGATCCCGACTCCTTATGGATTTTGGGTGGAAATTTCATCTCGGAGATGCGGCAGCGCCCGATCGTGATTTCGACTACGGGAAAGGGGCACTCTTCGCGAAAGCAGGCGAAGGAGTCGGCGCCATCCGCATGAAATTCAACGACTCGCTCTGGCGCACCGTGAACCTTCCGCACGACTGGGTCGTGGAGCTCGGCTTCGTGCAGAGTAAAGACGATGACGTGATGCAACACGGATTCAAGCCGGTCGGCCGGCAGTTTCCCGAAACCTCGGTCGGATGGTACAGAAAATCGTTCACTCTCCCGGCAGGGGATGAGGGAAAGCGCATCACGATCCACTTCGACGGGGTCTTTCGCGATTGTACAGTGTGGCTCAACGAGCACTATATCGGCCGCAACCTGAGCGGATATTCGGAATTCTCCTTCGACGTCACGGATTACATCCGCTACGGTGGTCGCAACCTCCTCGTCGTTCGGGTCGATGCGTCGCAGTACGAAGGGTGGTTTTACGAAGGCGCGGGCATCTACCGTCATGTCTGGCTCGTCGAGACTCCGCCGACGCACATTCCCGAGTATGGAGTAATTGTACGATCCGAAATATCCCCGACCTCCGCGTCCATCATCGTACAAACGCAAATCTCCAACGAAGGAAAGGCGGGGAACGAAGTTCAGCTCGAGTCGTCGGTCGTCGATGCTTCCGGGAACAATGCGGCGAGCCGTTCATCCCGTCCGGTTCGGGTCGACGCCTGGAAGTCCGTTCTCGTTTCGGACACGCTCCTCGTCAACCATCCCCGCCTCTGGTCTCCGGACCGCCCGTATCTCTATTCCTTTGTCTCCCGGCTCCGTTCGGGGGGGTCTCTTCTCGACAGCGTCGTCACGCCGATCGGCATCCGAAGCATCCAATTCGACCTTCAGAAGGGCCTCGTGCTCAACGGATCGCCGCTGAAGGTGAAGGGCGTCTGTTGTCATCAGGACCATGCAGGAGTCGGTTCGGCGCTTCCCGACCGCCTGCAGTATTATCGCATCGAACGATTGAAAGAAATGGGATGCAATGCCTACCGGACGAGCCATAATCCTCCGACTCCCGAATTGCTCGATGCGTGCGACCGCCTCGGGATGCTCGTGCTGGATGAAAACCGGCTGCTGGGCAGCACGCCCGAGCTGTTGAACAATTTTGAGCGGCAGGTGAAGCGGGACAGAAATCATCCGTCGGTCTTCCTCTGGTCGATCGGCAACGAAGAGTGGTGGGTTCAAAATTCCGAAACGGGGGGGCGAATCGCGACATCAATCCTGCGGATGGTCGGGGAAGCCGACCCCACAAGGACGGCAACGTATGCGGCAAACAACGGCAATCATTTCGAAGGCATCAACAGCGTGATCCCGGTGCGCGGATTCAATTATATGAGCGGCATGGATATCGACAAGTATCGGCGCGACCATCCGTCACAATTCGTCATCGGAACGGAGGAAGCGAGCACGGTATGCACACGGGGAGAATATGCGGACGACTCGACGAGGGGATATCTGATTGACGAGGATGTGAACAAGCCCTCGTGGGGCGAGACCGCGGAGGTGTGGTGGAAGTTTTACGACGCGCGAGACTGGCTCCCGGGCGCATTCGTTTGGACGGGCTTCGACTATCGGGGAGAGCCGACGCCGTACGGTTGGCCGTGCATCAGTTCGCATTTCGGAATCATGGATGTCTGCGGATTCCCGAAAAACAACTTCTACTACTACCAATCGTGGTGGTCCGACAAGGATGTACTCCATCTCTCGCCGCACTGGAACTGGCCGGGACGCGAAGGACTGCCCATCGAGGTCTGGTGCGAAAGCAATTGCGACCGGGTTGAGTTGTTTCTCAACGGCAAAAGCCTCGGGGAGAAAACGATGATGAAAGACTCCCATCTCCAGTGGTCGGTCCCGTATCAACCGGGGACGCTTCTCGCACGAGGATGGAGAAATGGGAGGATGATGGAGACGCACTGGACGACGACCGGAAATCCGGCCCGTATCCAACTCGCCTCCGACCGGACGGAAGTGCTCGCGGATGGCGAGGATGTGGCAGTCGTGACGGTGAGCTGCTGCGACGCGGAGGCACGCGAAGTGCCCGATGCCTCAAATGAAATTCTCTTCGATGTCGACGGACCGGGGAAAATCATCGGCGTGGGGAACGGCGACCCGAGCAGCCACGAGCCGGACAAGTACCTCGACGGCGGGTACCGTCGTCACCTGTTCAACGGCAAATGCCAGGTGATTGTGCAGACGGTCAAGAGGGACGGAACAATAACGCTCCGCGCGCGCGCCGACGGATTAACCGGGGCGTCCGTTGCAGTCAAAGTGAAGCCCGCCACACCGCGGCCGACAGTCGACTAGCGGTTCGACCCGCGTTGCGCGAGAGCGCTTCGACCGGCTATCCCGCCATGTCATGGCCCCCGTCGAAGTATTCGCTCTTGTCTGCGGGCGAAGTGGAGAATGGTTTGACGAATAAGCAGGAGGCTGCCATCGCATGGCTCGTCGAACGTCTCATTGGTTCTCGGGGTTCAGGACGATCTTCACGAAATTGTTCATGTCAAAGTACCGGCGGGCGGCGCTCTGGATCGCCTCTTCCGTCAGATGGTCCACGAGCGTGTTGTAGGAAGGAATCGCCTCCAACTTTGAATTACCCTCCGCCACCGAGTAGAGTGTATTCAGCCACCACCGGTTCTCCTTGAGGTTTACCTCGTGGTCCCGCCGTTCCAGCTCCTTGACCTTGGCGAGATAAACGGGGTCCACACGCTTGATTTTCAGTGAATCGACCTGCTGGAGCGTGAGGGCGACAAGCTCGTTGAGACGCTCGGGCGAGCATCCGAATCCGATCGTGATATGGTATGTTTGCCTCGGAATGCGCGAGGGTGTGCCTTCCACCGAAACGCCGTAGACGCCCCCTTTGTCCTCGCGCAGGACTTCCCTAAGCTTGATCCGCAACACCTCGAGCATGGCGTTAAAATCGTACCGGTTCTGACGCGACCAGATGAACGGGCCGGTGAAATTCATCTCGACCCTGCTCTTCGGCTCGATCCCGCGCCGTACTTCCTTTGAAATGACTCCCCGCGGCGGCGTCAGGCCGATATCGCGCCAGGTTTCATTCCGCTTCAACGCCGGGAGCGACGCGAGGTACTCCTCCACCAGCGGCTTGATCGTACTCAACTGGAAATTTCCGACGAACACAAAAGAAAACCCGCCCGCATCTGCGTACCGGCTTCTGTAGAAGTCGAACGCGCGGTCGAGGTTTATTTCGTTCAGCATCTCGGAGGTGAACGGACGGGCGCGGAAGTGATACTGTGCCATCGTCACTTCGGACGTGTCCTCGAAGGCGGATTCCGGCGAGACTTTCCGATTCTCCAGGAAGGACCTGATGCGTGACAGCAGCGCATTGGCCGAGCCGGTGTCCTTCCTCGGTGCCGTGAAATACAGGTGGACAAGCTGGAAAAGTGTCTCGAGGTCTTGCGGCGACGCGCTGCCGTTCATGCTTTCGTTCAGCTCGCTCACGCCCGGCGATACGCTGACGACTTTGCCCGCGAGCATCTTCTGCAGGACAACTTCGCTGAACTCGCCAATCCCTCCCTGGTCCACCAGGGTGGCGGCGTAATCAGCCGAAAGATAATCCTTGTCCTCTGCCAGCGACGTTCCCCCCGGAGCGTACGCGGTGAAGAGGATTTCGTCGTTCTTGAAATCGGTCGGCTTTAAGAAAACCTTCGCACCGTTTGAAAGCGTCCAGACGGTGACGCCGAGCGAATCATGGCGCTCAACGCCGGTGACGGTCCCGGGCTCCGGCGCGTGAGCAAGGAGGGGCTGGTCCGTGACGACGTCGACGTAGGGGGGAATCGACCGGGCCGTTACGCGGTTGATCAGCTCAACGATCGTGCTCTCCGCCGGAACGACGACGCCTTCCTTGACCGGAGCGGAGATGGTGATGACGCGGTTGCCCGCGGGCATCCGTGTGTTCGTCATTGTGTCGAATTCGGCGAGCGCGATCCCGGGCACGAACTGCTTGTAGAGCTCGTTCTCCACGGCGATCCCCGGAATCGGCTCAGCATGAAGAAAGTTCCGGATATACTCCTCGGCATAATTGCGCGATTCGGTTTTCTCCCGCTCCTTGAACACCTTGTCGATGAAACGAAGACTCTGCTTCTTCTCGCGGTCCAGCTCGGACTCCGTAAAGCCGTGCTGCTTCACCCGCATTGCCTCTGTCAGGAGCGCTTCGATTCCGGGAACGATCGCATTCTCCCTGAGGCCCGCGAACAGCACATACGCCTGTTTTTCTCCGACGAACGGAAAGTCTCCCGTCTGGGCGAACACGAATGGAGGGTTGGATTTTTGCAGGATCTCTTGCAGCCGCGCATTCAGCATGCCGTCGTACAAGTCGCCGACGATGTCCCTCCGGTAATCGCCCGCCGTTCGCTCCGGCTCCTTGTTGCGTTTGAAATAGATGTCCGCCGACGTGTACGGAAGCTCTGCATCCGTTGCGACGGAGACGAGCGTCTGGGGATGGTCGGGAAGGTCGTACGTCGGACGGGCGCGCTCGTGGTCGGGATTCATCAATCCCGAAAAATGCTCCTTCACCAGGCGTTCGACCCGGGCCTTGTCGAAATCGCCGACCGCGACGACGGCCATCAGGTCGGGGCGGTACCAGTCGTGATAGAATCGCCTGAGCGTGGCGGGAGTACAGCGGTCGAGAACTTCTTTTTTCCCGATCGGCAATCGGTCGGCATAGCGGGACTTGTAATAGACGACGGGGTTGTGTTTGTCGCTCACCCGTTCAAAGGCGCCGAGCCCGAGCCGCCACTCCTCCTCGACCACTGCGCGCTCCCGGACAAATTCGGTCGAGTCGAACGTGACGCTGTGCGCCCAGTCCTCGAGAATGTCGAACGCTTTTTCGAGGAGGCCGGCGCTGTCGGTCGGAATCTGAAACATATAGACCGTCTCGTCAAAGCTTGTGTATGCGTTCAGGTGCGGGCCAAACCGGACTCCGGTCTTCTCCAGAAAATTGATGATCTCCAGTTTGGGAAACCGGGTCGTCCCGTCAAAACACATGTGTTCGACGAAATGGGCGATCCCCTGCTGGTCGTCGTCCTCGAGCACCGAGCCCGCGTGGACGACGAGCCGGATCTCGGCTCTCTTCTCCGGTTTCTTATTCTCTCTGATGTAGTAGCGCAGACCGTTCGCGAATGTGCCGACAGAAATCGCGGGGTCGGGCGTAAGGACATCGTCAAGCTTGAAGGCATGCTGGGCCTGCAGCGACGAGCAGAAACAAAAAAGAAATATGAGCGGAAAGATGATCGAGCGGATGAGACGGGACATTATTCCTCCGAAAGGTGAAGTCGCCGGAAAGTGACATCTCAATAGTAGCTGTGCATCGCCCGAAAGGCAAGGGGGGACCAGAATCAATCGGAATAAGGGTTCAGGCCGGCAGGTCGCCAATATCGAATCGCTCGGCTGGGGCGCGCGGCAAGTCCAGTGCCCCAGCGCACAGGCCCGTTGTCAACGATTGAAAAAAGTCCGATGAACCGTTACCTTATCGATGGAAGGAACAGTGGATCGATGAAAAGCAACCGACCCTTATACGTCCTGATCGTGGACGACGAAGATGCATTCCGCCAGGTCCTCGGCGCGGTCCTCATGAAGTCCGGATTTGACATCGAGGAATGCAATTCCGGCGAAGGAGCCCTCGTCGCGCTCAAGCAATTCCGCTTCGACGTCGTGGTCCTCGATTACAAAATGGAAGGCCTGAACGGGATTCAGGTTCTTCAATGGATGGACGAACAGAAAATCGACACACCGGTTATCATGCTGTCGGGGGCCGGTTCGGAGAACGTCGGCCTCGAAGCGATGCGTTTCGGTGCCTACGACTTCATCCGGAAGGAGTTGTTCGACCAGCAGCACTTTCCGTTTCTGATCCGCGGCGTGCACGAACGCTACCTTTATAAGAAATCGAGAGAGCAGGAGAACGCGGAAGCGCGCGGGGCCGAGAAGAACCTTGCTTCGATCCAGCTTCTGCGCGACACCAGCAGATTCCTGGCGCATCAGGTGAACACGATCCTCGCGGACATACAGCAGGAAATGAGCGAGTCGGAACAGCGGCTCCGCGGCGTTCTACCGGACAACTCGCGTGCGCTGATCGAAAAAAGCTTCTCCGACATTCGGAATGGACTCAGTATCATCGCAGTCGTGACTAAATCCCTTGTCGACCTTGCCCGGCTCCTCTACGAGCAGCTTCAGGGAGGTCCGGAAACCAAGGAGGCAGAAGATTCCATCCGGGATCGTATCAACGCGTTGAAGAATACTCCATCTTCGCCCTCCTAGCTGCCGGCTTCCACTCTCCCTACCTATTCATGTAGGTTCGTCCCCCGGCATCATCTCCCGTTCGCCTGTCGCGCCTTCGGCTTTCCACAGAGCGAAAAAATTACACACGGTTCATCCGCCGCATCTTGCTTCTGTCTCGCCGCAATGCTATTTTCCCCTGCGGCTTTGGAGCGCATCTCGCGCGAACCGGCAATTCAGCCGGGGCGTGATCTGCGACAACAATGAGCCGAAGGAATTACGCTATCATTTTGCGCGACGGCCCGGGGAAATACAAACCGTCCTTCAACATTCTCAATCATCGTACGACGAAATTGCCCGTTGAGTCACTGTTTCCTTCCCGTTTAGAATTCATTCTTCACTCCAATCTCTCTTGAAGGGGTCCTCCATGCGAGCCATGATTCCACGCGCCGTGCTGTTCGCTCTTGTCTCGTTTTTTATCGCACTTCCGTCGCTCGAAGCGCAAACCGTCTCCGGAACGATCACGTCCGATACATCCTGGACGACGGCCGTCGAGGTCACAGGGTCTGTGACGATCCTCAGCGGGAAAACGCTCACCATCCAGCCGGGGGTGGTCGTCAGCTTCGATCCCGGGACGGCACTGTTCGTCGCCGGGAAGATCCTCGCGGGCGGGACGAGCGGGAGTCCCATCACGTTTACATCTCATGCAGGGTCGCCTCTGCCGGGAGATTGGAACGGAATTGAATTCCAGAACACGGCAAACGTCGGCTCGGTGTTCAGCTACTGCGTCGTCCAGTACGCCGGGGGCGGGACGGACGCGGCCGGCATCTTCTATATTACGGGGGCGTACTCGATCAACATATCCAACTGCACGTTCCAGCGCAACGCAAACAACGGCATCAACACGCGCGCCTCATCCCCGCGGATTTCGTCGTCGACATTCAACCACAACGCAGGGTTCGGTGTCTACAGCGACCTTCTTTCCAACTTCATCATCGACTCGTGCACCGTTACGAACAACACTGTCGGAGGCATCCGGGTCTCGGTGAACGCGTCGTCGGCCCAGATCACCAATTCGGTCGTCGACACGAACGGCATCGGCATTTTCATCGATAACAACGCTTTTCCCACCGTTACCAACAATAAGATTCGCAAAAATGCGACGGGCATCCAATTCACGGGAGTCGGTTCGACGCAGCCGACGATCACAGGGAATATGATCGCATCCAACACGGTCTGGGGTTTTCTCAACACGAATCTGGTCACTACCGTGAAGGCGGAACGGAATTACTGGGGGAGCGACCTCGGACCTTACAACGCGACCATGAACCCGACGGGCCTGGGAAATGCCGTGAGCGCCTTCGTAGACTTTCAGCCGTGGAGTCCCGCATCTGCAATTCCTCTGCCGGTCGTCACGGTGAGCTCAAATATCGTCAGCAATACTCTCTGGTTGGCCGGGTCAGTCTATCGCGTGACGACGTCGATCTCCGTATCGAGCGGCACGCTCACGATCGCTCCGGGGAGCATCGTGAAGTTCAATGCCGGCGCCCGCCTCACGGTGAACGGCGGTGCGTTGAATGCGAACGGCAAGCCGGACAGTCTCATCGTATTTACTTCGTACAAAGACGACGGATACGGCGGAGATTCGAACGGCGACAGTACTGCGACCGCCCCAAGTCCGGGTGACTGGGACATGATCTATCTCCCAAGCTCCGCGCCTTCGGTGTTGAACAATGTCGTTCTGAAGTTCGGCGGCTCGGCCGGCGACGGAAATCTGTATGTGTACAGCACGAATCCAACACTGTCGAACGTCTATTCGACCAACAGCTCCAATTACGGGATGTTGTTGTACTACTCCGCTTCCAACATCGTCAATTCGATATTTAGCGGGAACGCGTATCGGGCAATGGATATTTACAACTCGACCTCGACATTGACGAACGTGACGGCATCGGGGAATGGAAACATTGGCATATTCGGCGAAGGAACTTCCCAGCTGACGTTGCACCGTTGCACGGTGAACAATAATGGTTCGACCGGCATTTACGTGGACGGCGGGGGAAATCACGCGACGATCGTGCTTCTCGACAGTTGCGTCATTGCAAACAACAACGGGAACGGCCTCTACAACTACGACGCATTCGGTCCTCAGACTTTTTCCAACAGCATCTTCAGCGGAAACAACGGGGTCGGCCTCTGGTGTCTCAATCTCAATAGTACGATCAGCGTCACATCGGATTCGTTGCGCAACAATACGGGCGAAGGCATCGGGGTGTCGAGTGCCGTCATCACAAACAACGTCATCACCGGCAACCGGTATCCGATTTCGCTTATCGGCCGCGTCAACAGCACGTACAGCGGAAATACGATCAGCGGCAATCAGTACAACAACGTCATGGCGCTCCGCGTGAACAGGGGGGACGAGAGTTTTTCCGATACGCTGAAGACCACCGTCCCCGCAGGAATGTCCCCGGGAACGTATGTGCTCGTGGAGAACAGCGTCGGAACCGCCGTCCAGAGCGGTCAAACGTTCGTCATCCAGCCCGGCGTCATTCTCAAAATGGCTTCCGGTCTGTACATGAATCTCTACGGAACATTTATCGCCAACGGGACGGCGGCGAATCCCATCGTTTTCACGTCGTATCGCGATGCCTCGTACGGAGGAAAAACGACACTGGTGAGTGACACGAACCGAGCCGCGCCGAACGACTGGCGGTATCTCCGGATTATCGGCAGCGCCGCAGTGAACAGCGTCGTTCGAAACTGCATCCTGAAATACGGAGGGGTTGACGGAGACGGCAACCTGTGGATCGACGGCGCTTCCCTCGTCACCCCGATCGACAGCATCATCTGCCGGAAATCGGGAAACATCGGAATCCAGGTCGACAATTGCATCATGACGTTCACGAATTCAACGATTGACAGCAACGGAACGTACGGCTTCTATCTTTATGGGAGCAGCCCGCGAGCAGACGTGACGGTTCGGACATCGTACATTCAATACAATGGCAACATGGGAATGCTCGCGGACAACAGCTCGGCGTTTCGTGAACTGTCGAACAATATCATCACCCATAACAACAGCAACGGCGTCGGCGTCAACAACGGGACAATCCCCCAGGTTTTCAACGGGAACACCATCACGTTTAATAACGGCCATGGCATCTACAACGAGAGCCCGAGCTTCGGAGACACGGCAGTATCCTACATCGGAAACACGATTACCGACAACCTGTACGAAGGAATTTTCAGCACGGCGGCCCGGTTCGTCGACAACCACATTAATAGAAATCGTTATCCGATCGGCGTCTGGGGTCGACTCGGCAACATTTATACGGACAATCAGGGGGTCGACGGGAACACGTTCAGCGGGAATCAGTTTAACAACGCGATAGCACTTGCAGGGCAGAGTTATGCCCCGCTGCAGGACACCCTGAAAAATCTCTTTCCCGTGCAGATCACCTCGCATACCTACGTGGCCGTCGAGAACATTCAGGTGACGAACGGATACACGATGGTGATTCAGCCTGGAGTCAACATCAAGTTTCAGCTCTTCCCGCCGAGTTACAACTCGTATGTCCAGTTCAACGTTTACGGGACGTTGATAGCAAACGGAACCCCGGTGAGTCCGATTGTCTTCACGTCGTGGCGTGACAGCACGTTTGGAGGTAAGACTGCTGCGCCCGGCGACTTCGGATTGCCGGCGCCGGGAGACTGGTACTTCGTTGCCCTTCGGAACGGAAGCGCGCCGTCGAATATCCAGCACTGCCAGTTCCGGTTCGGCGGACGGGACGGACAACAGGAAGTCTACGCGGAGTCGAACCTGAGCGGATTGGTCTTTTCGAATAATACGGTCCGCAAATCCCTCGCCTCCGGTATCTTTGTCAGCAGCACCATTTTCGAGATCGACAGCACGACGGTCGACAGTTGCAATGGGAACGGGCTCTACGTCAATGACAATGCGACGAACAACGTGTCCTTGCGGTATTCCCGTTTGGCCAACAATGCGGGTTACGGAATTTATTCTCCGGGAAACGGACGGATGTCGGTCGTGACCAATTGCACGGTCGTCAACAACGGTGCGACCGGCATTTACATCGCCAACAATAACATCCCGCTCTCGATCATCGGCAACACGGTGAGTAACAACGCGGCACACGGAATCTACGTGCTTGCGCGGAATGACGGGTTCGACACGGTCATGACGATCAGCGGAAACAAGGTGCGGAACAACGTCCTCGCCGGAATCGTCTCCTCGCGCGCGTTCATCGTTGACGATTCGGTGACGGGGAATCGGTACGCCCTCGGTGTGACGGGCCAGATCTCGCTCGACGGGACGACGACGGCAGCCGGAAATGTGTACGAAGGGGGATTCTACGGCGGAAACAAATTCCCGGGCGTCATCATGACCGAAGGAAATGTTTTTGGACGGATGGGGCTCTCGTATCCGGCCGGATTCACTTCGAAAGTCTATGCCGTTCGCGGCGACCTCGATGTCCCGAGCGGAACGATGCTGACGATCGCCCCGGGAACCGTGGTCAAGTTTCCGCATGAGTACGGCAACGCCCGCTTCCAGGTGGACGGGGTCCTGAAGTCCGAGGGGACGAACAGCAATAAGATCGTCTTCACTTCGTGGAAGGATGATTCATACGGCGGAGACTCGAACGCCGACACGACGGTGACGGTACCGGGGGGCGGAGATTGGGATATGGTCTATCTCAACGGAGCGTCGAACAATTCGTCGCACCTCCTCCAGACGATCGTTCGCTATGGCGGTTCGACCAACAACGGGGACTTCCAGGAAAACGCCAATAATGCCCCGGTCGATTCGAGTTTCTTTTCGTACAGCAGTAACTACGGAATCTATTTGAACAGCTCGTCGCCGGCGATAACGGGAAGTGAAATCCATCATAATGCGCAGGGAATTACCACTGGTGGAAGCTCAAACCCGGTCATCCATTTCAACAATTTTCACGACAATAGTCAATACGGTTTGAACAACACCACGAGTAATACCATCAATGCCACCCAAAATTACTGGGGCGACCCGACGGGTCCATTTGTCAATCAGGGCGCGCCGCAAAACTTGACCGGACTAGGGAACAGGGTTGGCATCAACCCCGGCGAGGTCAACTACCAGAGCTGGCTCGCAACGCGGAACGGCGCACTGTTGGGCGACGTGAGCGGTAACGGCACCATCAGCGCGTTCGACGCGTCGTTGATTCTCCAGTATCTCGTCAGCTCGATCACGCTCAACGGCACGCAGCTCGTGGCCGCCGATGTGACCGGCGACGGGACGGTCTCTGCGCTGGATGCTTCGTATATCCTGCGGTATGTCATCGGCGTTGTCACCGGCTTCCCCGGTCTGGGCAAGCATGCGGATGCTTCCGCGTTCGCGAATGCATACCAGATCTCCGTCGAACCGGGACAGGACGATCATCAGTTTGCCGTCGTGCTGAAGTTGAACGGCACGGTGCCGGTCTACGGCGCGGAGATGGCGCTCGATTTCGACAAGAACGAGCTCTCCGCCGTCTCGATGGTGAAGTCGACCCTGTCCGATTCGCTGACCGCGTTCTCGAACCTGAGTGGCGGGTCGGCGGCAGTCGCGTTTGCGGGCGTTCAGCCGGCGTCGGGCGAAGGGGAGTTTGTCCGAATCGTCTTCCAGTCGCAACACGAGATCAAGGGAACATGGACCAGCCAGGTGCGGGTGACGCGCCTCGTCCTGAACGAAGCGAGCCTGATATCGACCCCCACGTCACTCGAGATCAGCGCAACGGCTCTGAAGGGAATCCCGACCACGTTCGGGCTCTCGCAGAATTATCCGAATCCGTTCAACCCGAGCACGACGATCGAGTATCAGATTCCGGTTCCCGGAGGCGTCTCGATCAGGATTTACGACCTGCTCGGCCGTGAAGTGCGGACGCTGGTCGACCGGCAGCAGAGCGCCGGCTACTTCGCGGTCGTCTGGGACGGGAACAACGGCGGCAACCAACCTGTTGCGAGCGGAGTGTATCTCTGTCGCATCCAGGTAATTTCGGGAGACAAACAGGCATTCACCGCGATCAGGAAAATGGTGCTCCTCAAATAATTTCATGATGAACGACACGCACGTCTCAACGTCATGAATTTCTCATGAGGAACAGCATGCATCCGACAATGGGAAGTAGGGGCGCTCGTGCGGCGGCGCTGGTTATTCTCGCCGCAGGAACGCTCTTCGCACAGCCCAAACAAGTGACAATCCCGGACACGACGGGGAAGCAAGGCGACACGCTCCTGATTCCGATTCGCGTGGGGGCGTTGGCGGCCTCGGACAGCGTCTACGCCGGCCAATTCACGCTGACGTACAACAGCGCGGATATCACGGTATACGACGTCCAGACAACGGGAGCGCTCCTCGACGGCTTCGGGACGGTGCAATTCAATCCGACTTCCCGTACAATCGCCTTCGCCGGCTCCGCTCCGCTGACCGGCTCAGGCGTCCTCATTTACCTGAAGACCGCACTCATCGGACCACCCGGCGTTACGTCCTCGTTGACACTCCCGTCCGGCACGTTCAACGAAACCAAGCCGTCCTACACGGTGACGGGCGGAAGCGTCCGCATTCTCGCAATCACGCTTTCTCCGAAAACTCCTCCCACGGTGAGCGTCGGCGATACGGTGCAGTTCAGCGTCAGCGGCGACAAAGTCCTCCCCGTCGTGTGGTCCTCTTCGGACACGACGGTGGGGTCGATCGGCGCGAACGGCCGAATGGCGGCGTTGAAGGCCGGGACGCTCAGAATCTCCGTGCGGGACGCACAGGGACTCAGGGATTCCTCGACGCTCTTTGGAATCTACACGGTCCAGGCAAAGAGTCTCACGATTGCAACGCATGACACGTCGTACACCCAGACTCTTTTCTTCAACCTCCCCGTCTATATCTCCGATGTCACGGGCCTCGGTATTGTGTCGGCGCAATTCTCGCTGACGTACAATGCAAGTCTCCTGCAGGCGGTTTCTCTGGTCCAGGCGAACACGAAGAGTGCCGGCTGGACGGCTTCTCCGCCGAACATTACCAGCGGCCGTGTTGACGTTGCCCTCGCCGGGGCGGATTCACTCTCGGGGGCCGGAATCCTCATCTATGTGAGATTCCGCGTCCAAAATTCGGCCTCCGGAAGCACATCGGTCGCTCCGTCCTCCGTCTTGTTCAATGAGAACTTGCTGGCGTCGACCGTGAACGGCACCTTCACGGCTCTCGCCGCCCCGACCGTTGTCATCAACCCTGCAACCGCGACGGTAACGAAGGGGGACACCCTGAGGTTCAAAGTAACGAGCGGCGGACGAGCGCCGTTCACCTGGTCGACCACAGTTCCGGGCGTTGCGTCGATCGACGCGGGCGGATTGCTGACGGCGCTGGCAGAAGGAACGACGGCCGTGACCGTCGTCGATTCATTCGGATTTATCGGCACGAGCGGGGTCATCACCGTAAATGATTTCCGCGTGAGTATCCCGGATACGGCGATGGGCCTTGCCGACTCGATTGACGTTCCGATTTTCACCGGTGACCTGACGGCACTCAACATCTTCTCGTTCGAATCGCGGATCGTCTACGATTCGACGATCGTCCGGTACTCGAGCATCGTGGCGTCGGGGACGCTGAGTAACAACTTTACGATTTCGGCGCGAGATACGCTCGACACGCTCCGGGTTGCCGCAGCGGGATCGCAAGCACTGAGCGGCGGCGGGATATTGTTGAAGGTAAGATTCAGGACAAAAACCGGAAGCACCGGAGTCTCCTCGCCGTTGAAGCTTGCCGCCTTCAAATTCAACGAGGGCGAACCGAGCGCCACAACGCACGACGGAAGTATTTCGATCGTCGCCGCGCCGCTTGCGCCGACACTCGTCTCTCCGGCCGACAACGCCACCAGCCAGGCGACGAATCTCTCCCTGAGCTGGAATGCCGCAGCCGGCGCAACCAGCTATCGATTGCAGATTTCCACGTCGAATACGTTTGCGACCACCAACGTCGATTCCTCGGGGATTTCCCTCACGTTGTTCAACGTGCACGGGCTCTCGACATCGACGACATATTTTTGGAGGGTCAGCGGCAGGAACCTGGGAGGGCAAGGGCCGTACTCGGCGACGCGCCAATTCACGACGGGCACAACTGCCGTCGACCTGGTCTCGCCCGGAATTCCGACGGAGTTCGGACTCGAGCAGAATTATCCGAATCCTTTCAACCCCGCGACGTCGATCCGATTTTCAATTCCGGCGCAGAGCGATGTGCGGCTCCGCGTTTTCAGCATCGCCGGGGTTCAGGTTGCGTCGCTCGTATCGGGCGAGCTGGAACCGGGGCTTTATCAGGTGACGTTTCATGCGCAGTCCCTCAGCAGCGGCGTATACTTCTATTTGCTCGAGGCCAACAGGGTGGATGTAAATTCACAACCCGCTTTTCGAAGCGTGATGAAGATGATCCTCCTCAAGTGATTCTTCCAAATCCAGAGCTTCCCAAGGTCCCGGTTTTCAAAATATGTTGAAAACCGGGATTTTCTTTTTGGTATGAAAAAAGGATGGCTCGTCCTCAAGTTTCCGAGCCCGGCGGCAATCACTCGGACCGGCGGATCAACCGATAGACAAGAGGCAGGCAAAAGAAAAGAAGGATGCTCGAAAGCGAGAACCCCCCGATGACGGCGATGGCAAGGGGCTGCTGCATCTGGGACCCCGCTCCGAGGCCGAGTGCGAGTGGAAGCAGGGCGAGCACGGCTGCCGCCGTTGTCATAAGGATGGGGCGGGTTCTGGCAAGCACGGCCTGAATCAGCGCGTTGTCGATGTCCGTTCCGCGCCGACGGAGCTCGAAGAACGCGTGCATGACGAATATCGCATTTTCCGCCACGATGCCGATGATCATGATGACGCCCACGAAACTCGAAATGTTGAACGTCACCCCCGCGACCCACAACGCCGCCACGACCCCCAGCAGCGAGAGCATGTTGATGATGAAGATGGAGACCGGTACGGCGAACTCGCCGAATTCAAAGAGAAGGACCGTGAATACGAGAAGCAACGCGGCAAGCGCGACTACCAGAAGGCCGCGGAACGATTCCTGCTGGGTCTCGTAGATTCCTCCGAATTCGAGGTCCATACTCGCGGGGAGGACGAGATGGGAATCGAGCTTCGCCTTGATTGCGTCGATCGCACCGCCGAGGTCTCTGCCCGAAATCCGTGCCGTAACCCCGATCATCTGACGCAGTCCGTCGCGGTGAATCTCCGCCTGACCGACAGTCTGTTCGAATGACGCGATCTTTTTCAACGGAACCGGGAGACCTTCGCGGTTTGCCAGGGAAAGTTCCTGGACCTTGTCGAGGTTCAGCCGATAGTCGACCGGGTAGCGGACACGGACGTTGATAAGTTTTTCTCCCAGCAATACCTGCGTTTCCGCCCGGCCGCTCATAACATGCTCCAGCTGCTGCTCGACGTCGTCGACGCTCAGCCCTGCAAGCTCTGCTTTGAGCGGGTCGACATGAACGATGAACGACGGACCGGAGATGACGATGCCGTTGAACACGTCCACAACGCCCGGGACGGTTTCCAGGATCGTTTTGACCTCATTCGCTTTCGCGCGCAGGAGAACCGGGTCTTCACCGAACAATTTAATTTCAACCGGTGACGGTGTGTTGGTGAGGTCGCCGATCACGTCGGTCATAAGCTGGCCGAACTCGATTTGCAGGGACGGTTCAATCGTACGCGTATTTTTTCGCAGTTCATCGATCACTTCGTCAACGCTCCGTGAACGGTTCTTCTTCAGACGGATCAAATAATCCCCCCGGTTGGGCTCGGTAAGGTAAAAGCCGAGCTCCGCCCCGGTCCGGCGTGAGTAGGATTCGACCTCCGGGATCTCCATGATCATCCGCTCGACGTTCATCAGCATCGCATTCGTTTCGATGAGCGATGTCCCGGGGGGCGAGCTGTAGTCGAAGACGATCGTCCCCTCGTCCATCGCCGGCATGAAATCCGTTCCCACGCTCTGATAGAGGAGATAGGTCGCAAGAAAAATGAGTGCTCCGGCCGGAATGACGAGAATGCGTCTCGGTATCAACCGTCGCATGGTCCGTTCGTACCAGCCGGCGAATCGCGACACGCGCTGCTCGAAAGCGATCTCCCGTTCGATATCGGCTTCGGTGAGAATCCGCGATGCGAGCAGAGGGGCAAGCGAAATTGAAAAAACGAATGAGATGAGCATCGCGCAGACCATCGTTATCGAGAGCGATGCAAAAAAAGCCCCCGTGATGCCGCTCAGGAACGCAAGGGGGATATGGATCACGATCGTGCTCGCCGTCGATCCAAGAATGGCAGGCATGAGATCATGGACGGCGTTCGATATCGTCCCGGCGAACGCATTCCGCGCGGACTCGCCTGCGGCACGGGATTCGGACAGGCGATGGAAGATATTCTCGATGATTACAATCGCGTCATCGATAATGAGGCCGACCGCCGCAGCCGCTCCGCCGAGAGTCATGATGTTGATGGTGAGCCCCAGCGCGTACAGGCAGGCAAATGTTGTCGCGATCGTCGCGGGTACGACGAGCATGATGACCAGACTCACGCGCCAGCTTCGCAAGACTGCGACCAGGACGATCATCGCGAGGAACATCCCGATCAGAATGCTGTCGCGTGTCCCGACAATCGAGGTCAGGATGAAATCCCCCTGGTCGTAGAACGTTTCGAACCGAACCTCCGGGGGCATGTGCAAACGGGATACGGCGGCGCGGACATCGCGGCTGATCTGAACCGTGCTCGCGGTCGGCTGCTTGAGAATATTCACGAGCACCGCTTCGCGGCCGCGGGCCGTCGTGCGGATGAACTTGTCCGCGGCGGCGGGACGGACTGTTCCGACATCCGACACACGGATGGGCCGTCCTTCGCGTACAGCCACGACCTCCGAACCGATATCATCGACGGTATGGGCGACACCCGAGACCAGCGAGAGATACAGCTGATCGTTGTCTTCGACGAGGCCCGTTCCCGACAGCTCGTTCGTCCGCGCGATGGCTCCGGACACTTCCCGCGCGTCGAGATGGTATTTGGACAACTGGTCGGGCGCGAGCACGACCTGAAATTCGCGCGTATCGCCGCCCAGGATCTCCACGCGCGCAATTCCCTTGACGCGCAGAAGGGCCGGACGGATTTGATACAGCGCGATATCCCGAAGCTCGATCGGGCCAACACGGTCTGACGTGAGACTATAGCCGAGAACGGGGAATACGGCAACGGTCATCTGCTCCGCCCGGACACTCGCCGCCGATGGGAGCACATTGCGAATGTTCGCTATTCTTCCCTGGAGAAATTGGAGCGTCTGCTGGACATTGACGTGCCAATCGAGTCCGACGGAAATTTCCGTCGACCCGCGGCCGGTGATGGATCGAATATATTTTACGCCGGGGATGGAGCTGGAGACCTCTTCCAGGGGCTTGGTCACCTCGATCATCATCCGCTCGGCGGGTTCCTCGCCGTTGTCCGCAAGAACGACGATGCGAGGGAACGTGACGTCGGGAAAAAGGGAGACGGGCAGATTGTAGATGGCTGCGACGCCCGAGATGAAAAGGACGGC
>DATJYV010000041.1:0-13130 GCA_035499415.1 Bacteroidota bacterium | reverse complement strand
CAATGCCGATGGCATAAATGATTGTTCTCACGAGATCCTCTTGTAGGTAAGTGATGGTTGCAAAGTAGGGAGATGAAAGGTATCAAAAACTCCTGCCAAACTGAAAGTGGAAATGCCAGCCCGGTGGCGATGCGCCGGGCGTCGAGGGGTCGAAGCCGTAGCCGTAATCGAAGCCCAGGAGTCCGATGGGATTAATCATGAGCCGGACGCCGAATCCTGCGGACCGCCGCTGCTCAAGCGGGTCGGTGATGGCCGGGGTCAGCCAGACGTTTCCCTGCTCGGCAAAGCCGAGGACGTAAATGGGAATGGGGTTGATCGAAAGCGCCACGCGCAACTCGACCGATTGCTTCATCATCGACTTCCCGCCGGCTTCGCCGTTGAGAGGGCCGACGGAGCGGTCGTCATATCCGCGGAGGGGGGTGACGTTGAACTGACCCAGACCGGTCCCTCCCATGTAGAACATTTCCGAGATCGGCACGTACGGATTGGCGCCGATGTCAAAGATGAAACCCAGCAGGTTGGACGACACAAGCGTGACACGGTTTGATCGGAACAGCGGCACGTACCAGTCGAGACTGAAAACGTGTTTACTGTAGTTTGCCGTTCCCGGCAGAAACGGACCGCCGGAAAGCTCGGTCGAGAGGGAAATGTTGGACCCCGTCGTCGGAAAGATCGGACTGTCGGTGCTGTTGCGCGACAAGACCTGGATGATCGCGACCTGCGGTGTGACTCCCGGCTTGTAAATCTCCGCTCCGGTCAACGGGCCGAGAGAGTCGACGCGGATTCTCTGATAGAGCACGGTCCAGTCGGCCCGGAAATACGGGTCCGGCCACTTTAACCGCCGTCCGATGCGGGTCGAGACCCCCGTTGTGCGAAGGTCGGTGTTATAATAGTAGCGGTTTTCCGTGTCGAAGATATTGACGCCGAAGAGCGTGGGCGTATCGAACATCCACGGTTCCTGGAATCCGATGTTAAACGTGCGATACAGACTGTTGACACCGAACTGCCAGTCGAACGACAGGACCTGTCCCCCGCCGCCCCGCAGCGGCTCGCTCAGAGAGAAATTATTGAAGGTGAGGCCCAGACCGCCGTTGAAGCCGAACGCGCCGCTGTAGCCGACGGACATATTGAACGTATCGCTGGATTTCTCCTCGACCGTGTATTTGATATCGACAGTCTTGTCGTCCACGGGGACGACGTCCGGCGTGATCTTTTCGGGATTAAAATAGTTCAGCTGCGCCAGCTGGCGCGCACTGCGAATGATCAACTGGCGGCTGAAGAAGTCTCCGGGCTTGGTGAAGAGCTCCCGCCGGATCACCTTCTCGTAGGTCTTTGTGTTGCCCGCAATGAGGACCCGTCCGACCCGGAATTGATTATGCTCGTGGATCTTCAGCGTGATATCGAGACTATCCCCCGGCACGACTTTTTCGTCCTGGTCGATCTGAAACCACAGGTAGCCGTTGTCGGAGTACAGCGATGTCACGTCGCTCTCGTCCTCGTTTCGGTGGAGATTCTCGTCGAACTTTTCCTGATTGTAGATATCGCCGGCCTTGAATCCGAGACGCTGCGTCAGCAACTCCGTCGGATACACGGTATTTCCTTCCCACGTGATGTTGCGGACGCGGTATTGGGGCCCTTCGTACATGTAGATGTCAATGGTCATGTACCGCTTGGATTCGTCGTACGTGATGGAGTCCGCCAGGATTTCTGCGTCCCGGTATCCGTTCTTCCGGTAGAATTTCAAGACCAGGTCCTTGTCATCCTCGTACTTCTTCTTGTCGAATTTGTTCGTAAACCAGAATTGCCACCATTTTCGTTCGATCGTTTCCTTCATCTCCCCCTTCAAGTCGCCGTCGTCAAATTGTTTGTTTCCGTGAAACCGGATGTAGTCGACCTTGATCTTGGGCCCTTCGTTGATGACAAGCTTCAAAATCGCGCGCCGGGTTACGCTGTCCGACGGCGGAACGAGCGTGGGCGAAATCGTGGCGTTCATGTAGCCGTCCGTATCGTACTGTTTTCGCAACGTCCGCACGATCACCGAAAGATCCTGGGGAGTGACAATCTGCCCCTTGACGAGGTTTATCTTTTTCAGGATGTCGTCCTCGCTCAGTTCGTCATTGCCGGTGACTTCGATCTTCTCGAGACGGAGGTTTTCCTTGACGCGGATGATGAGATAGATCCCCGCCTCGGTGCGATTCTCGGTATAAATTTCGATGTCCGAGAAGAGGCGAAGGTTGTAGAGCCGCTGGATCGCTTCGCGCGTCTGGTCTCCCGGAAGTGCAATCTCGTCGCCGACCTTGAGCCCCGTGTTGGCGATGATCGCGGAGGGGTCGGCGGATGTCTGCCCCTCGACGGTGATGCCGAGAATCTTAAAGACTTCTGCCTTCTGCTGGGCTGGGGAACGAAGCGGGATGAGGAGAATGCCGACGAGGAGAGCGGAAAAGCTACAGTTTCGCGACACTCTTGAGGAACCTTTCCACGTATTCCGTCGGGACACGTTGCGCTTTTCGAAGTTGTTCGCTCACCATGCCGTAGCGGCGTTCGCGGCCCTGATAGTCGGCGATGGCGGCGTAGAGGTGTTTGCGGCGGAAGGCCGGCCAGTATTCCTCGGTGATGAGCATTTCGCTGTAGGCAAGCTGCCACAGGAGGAAGTTGCTGATACGATGTTCTCCGCTCGTGCGGATGAGGAGATCGGGGTCCGGAATGTCCCTGGTGGATAGATAGCGTGCGATGGTCTCTTCCGTGATGTCTTCCTTCTTCAGCCCGCCGGCCGCAACTTCCTGCGCAATCTTGCCGACGGCGCTTGTGATATCCCAGCGGCCGCTGTAGCTGAGCGCGAGAATCAGCGTCAACCCGTTGTTCTGCCGCATCATCTCGATCGCATCCAGGAGCTCGTCCTGCACGTCGTGCGGGAGCGTTGCAATGTCCCCGATAGCTTTCAGCCGCACTTCGTTTTGGTGAAGCCGGTCCCGCTCGTCGCGCAGCGCTTTGAGCAGCAATCGCATCAAAAGCGAGACCTCGTCTTTGGGGCGTTTCCAGTTCTCGGTTGAGAACGCGTACAGCGTGAGCCATTTCACGCCGAGTTGACCGCACGCCTCGACGATGTCCCGGACGGAGTTGACGCCTTCGCTGTGGCCGGCGATACGCGGCAAACCGCGGCGCTTAGCCCAGCGACCGTTGCCGTCCATGATAATCGCAATATGCTGCGGAATGTTTCCGCCTTCCAGCAGCCGATCCTGAAGCTTCTTGTCGAGGCCCGTCGCCTTCTCGAGTGCCACGCTCTCCCTCCGCTGAATGTTACGATCTCATTGATGCGTAAACAAAAATGTAACCAATTTTGAAAATAAAGTCAAAATGTCATGCGCGGTGACAGGAGGCGGAACACGCTCGTCGCGGAGTAGTGTCCTCAATTCAGCGGGCTCCAACGTACTAAGGAAGCGTCATGCTGAACTCGTTTCAGCATCTGACGTTCACAGACCCCGAACCTCAGCCAGAGGCTGATGGGCCTTCGGCCCAAAGTTCGGGGTGACGGCTGCTTGGAAATAGGAAATTACCCATCGCGGGCGTTTCTTGACACCTCCTCCGAATTTGGTTATATTGGTGGCGGAACCATCTTGAGACGATTCCGGTTTACGGTATTGATTGAGACGTTGGAGAAGAGGGGATCGTTCCAGACACCAATCAAGGAATAGTATGGAAGGAAATTTTTCAAATCGCGTACAGGATGTGATCCGGCTCAGCCGCGAGGAAGCGCTCCGGCTCGGGCATGACTACATCGGCACCGAGCATCTTCTCCTCGGCATCATTCGCGAAGGAGAGGGGATCGCCGTGAAGATTCTGAGGAATCTCGGCGTGGACCTGTACAAGTTGAAGAAGGCCATCGAGGACACTGTGCGCACGTCGGGCGGAACGCTGACCATCGGGAATATTCCGCTCACGAAGCAGGCGGAAAAAGTATTGAAGATTACTTATCTCGAAGCGAAGCTTTACAAGTCGGATGTCATAGGCACCGAGCACCTTCTTTTGTCGCTCCTGCGCGATGACGACAATATCGCCGCTCAGATTCTGCATCAGTTCAACGTCCATTATGACGTCGTGCGAAACGAGCTTGACAACATCATCTCCGGCAAGCCGTCGACCCCTCCGTCGGCGGGGCACGGCGCGGGCGAGAAAAAGCAGGAGCGTTCAAAGACGCCGGTGCTCGACAACTTCGGACGCGACCTGACGAAGCTCGCGACCGAGGACAAGCTCGACCCGATCGTCGGCAGAGAGAAGGAAATTGAGCGGGTCGCCCAGGTCTTGAGCAGAAGGAAGAAGAATAATCCGGTGCTCATCGGCGAGCCCGGCGTCGGGAAGTCCGCGATTGCGGAGGGTCTGGCGCTGCGGATCGTGCAGAAGAAGGTCTCGCGCGTCCTCCACGACAAGCGGGTCGTCACCCTCGACCTCGCGGCACTGGTGGCCGGGACGAAATATCGGGGCCAGTTTGAAGAGCGCATGAAGGCGGTCATGAACGAGCTGGAGAAGGCGAAGGATGTCATACTGTTCATCGACGAGCTGCACACGATCGTCGGGGCAGGGGGAGCGAGCGGCTCCCTTGATGCGTCGAACATGTTCAAACCGGCCCTGGCGCGCGGCGACCTGCAGTGCATCGGCGCGACAACGCTGGACGAGTACCGTCAGTTCATCGAGAAGGATGGGGCTCTCGACCGGCGATTCCAAAAGATCATGGTCGACCCGACATCGGTGGACGAGACCATCCAGATCCTCGAGAACATCAAACACAAATACGAAGAGCATCACGGCGTCCGGTATTCGAAGGAAGCCGTGGATGCCGCAGTCCGTCTGAGCGATCGATACATCACCGACCGATATCTGCCGGACAAGGCAATCGACGTCATGGACGAGGCCGGTTCGCGCGTCCACCTCGCCAACATCAAAGTTCCCAAGGAAGTCCTGCAGCTCGAAGAGGAAATCGAGAAGATCCGCCAGTCCAAAAACCAGGTTGTGAAAAATCAGAACTTTGAAGAAGCGGCGCGATTGCGCGACCTCGAAAAGAAACTGTTGAGCGACCTCGAGATCGCGAAGCGGGAGTGGGAATTGAAATCGCACGACACCGTGTATGAAGTGTCGGAAGAAGATTGTGCGTCCGTTGTGTCGATGATGACCGGCATTCCGGTTCAGAAGGTCGCGCAGAGCGAGTCGATGAAATTGCTGAACATGGAAGAGGCGCTCAAGAAGAGCGTCGTCGGCCAGGATGAAGCGATCGAAAAACTGACCAAGGCAATCCGCCGGGCGAGAGCCGGCCTCAAGGACCCGAAGCGGCCGATCGGGTCGTTCATTTTCCTCGGCCCCACTGGCGTGGGAAAGACCGAAATGGCAAAAGCCCTGGCCCGGTATCTCTTCGATACCGAAGAAGCGCTTATTCGCATCGACATGAGCGAATACATGGAGAAATTCTCGGTCTCCCGGCTCGTCGGAGCGCCCCCGGGATACGTCGGTTACGAAGAGGGGGGGCAACTGACGGAAAAAGTGCGGCGCAAGCCCTATTCTGTGGTGCTTCTGGACGAGATCGAGAAAGCGCACCCCGATGTGTTTAATATCTTGCTTCAAGTACTCGACGACGGAATCCTCACGGATAGTTTGGGGCGGCGGGTGGATTTCAAGAACGCGATCCTCATCATGACGTCCAATATCGGCTCGCGGGACATTCGCGTTGGCGGCGGTTTTGGGTTCGGCGCCGATTCGGACAAGGATAAGCATGAAACGATGAAGGGAAGCATCGAGGATGCGCTGAAACGCGTGTTCAACCCGGAATTCCTCAATCGGGTGGACGACGCCATCATTTTCCGGCGCCTGGAGCGGGAGCATTTGTTCCAGATCATCGACATCGCGGCCAAGGATCTGTTCAGCCGGATGGCGTCCATGGGGATCTCGATCGAGATTTCGAAGGCAGGGAAGGAATTCCTTGCCGACAAAGGGTTCGACCCGGCGTTCGGTGCGCGCCCCCTGCGCCGCGCTGTGCAAAAGTACGTCGAAGACCCTCTCGCCGAGGAAATTCTCAAAGGGTCCTTCACACAGGGGAGCCGCGTACAGGTGAAGTTCAACAAGAAGACCGAGTCGCTCGAGTTTGTCGATTCATCAAAGTCCAAGGGGGGAGATGAGATGAAGGAGGAAGACGAGCAAGTCGCAGATCTGAACTAAGGCGGAGTCGATTCTCCGAAGTATTGAGCCGATCCCCCGACGTCTTGTCGGGGGATTTTTTGTTCACACCCATCCCCTCGTGACGTACATCCTGTTCCACAAGCCCTTCGCGGTTCTTTCTCAATTCTCCGGCGGCGGAACAAACCAAACGCTTCGCGATTTCGGCCCCTTCCCGGCGGGTGTCTACCCCGCTGGCCGCCTCGATGCCGACAGCGAGGGATTGCTTCTCCTCACCGACGACAGGGAAATCCTCCATCGATGGACGGACCCGCAATTCGGACATTCGAAGACCTACCTTGTTCAGGTCGAAGGAAGCATGACCGATGAAGCCGTGGATCGGATCCGTGCAGGGATCTTGATTGGAAACAGGAAGACGAGGCCTGCGGAAGCGAGGATCGTGCCCGTCGCGCCGTCATTTCCGGCGCGACCCAAGCCGATCCGGTTCCGCAGGAACATCCCGACTTGTTGGATTGAAATAACTCTGAGGGAAGGAATGAATCGTCAGATTCGCCGCATGACCGCCTCGGTTGGACATCCAACCCTCCGGCTCATTCGGACCCGAATCGGATTTCTCACGATCGACGGGCTCGCATCCGGCGAATTTCGCCCGCTGACACCGCGCGAGGTCCGGGATCTTCATCTTCGCCCCGGAAAGCGCTGACGCAGCGCACCGAGTTTCGGGACACGACGGCCGGTAAAAAAAACCCCGACGCACCTACCAGGCGCCGGGGTTAGGGAGGCTGTTATGGAACCCACCCGCCTTCTCCTTGAACGGGCGGATCCACTATCTAATAACGCAGAGCCCCCCCTGTTTGTTCCGCACGCGCCCGAGGAAATTTTACCCTCGTTTTTTCTGTGAGCTTTTGGGAAATTTAGCTATTTTTGACCTTCGTCAACCCTTCATTCGGTACACTTCGCTGCGAGGACAGAGTATGCCTGAGACACTCACCATCATAGACAACCGCACTTCCAAGAAGTATGAAATTCCCATCCAGCACGATACGATCCGCGCAATGGACCTCCGCCAAATCAAACAAAAGGAGGAGGACTTTGGCCTGATGAGTTTCGACCCCGCGTTCATGAACACGGCGTCGGTCAAGAGCAGCATTACATTCATCGACGGGGACCGGGGAATTCTCCGCTACCGGGGGTACCCGATAGAACAGTTGGCCGAAAATTCCACCTCTTTTCTCGAGGTGGCGTACCTCCTTCTGTACGGCGAGCTGCCAAACCAGCAGCAACGGGAAGAGTGGCGTCACAACATCCGCGTTCACACGCTTGTCCACGAAAATGTCAAGAAACTGATGGAAGCGTTCCGTTACGACGCTCACCCGATGGGGATGTTCATCAGCACGACGGCCTCTCTCGCCACTTTTTATCCCGAGGCGGTCAACATCTTCGACAAGGAATCCAGGCAACGGCAAATCTATCGGCTGATCGCCAAGGTACCGACCATCGCCGCGTTTGCCTACCGGCATTCAAAAGGGATGCAGTACATTTATCCGGACAATGAACAGACATATGCGGGGAATCTCCTGCAGATGATGTTCAAGATCGGGGAGACGCGCTACACAGTCAATCCAAAATTGGAGCATGCCCTGACCGTCCTCTTCATCCTGCACGTGGACCACGAGCAGAACTGCAGCACCAATACGATGCGAAGCGTCGGCAGTTCGCACGTGGACCCCTATTCCTCGTGTGCTGCTGCGGCGGCGGCATTGTGGGGCCCACTGCATGGCGGCGCCAACGAAGCGGTCATCCACATGCTCGACCAGGTCGGTTCGGTCAAGAATGTTCCTTCCTTCATCAAGGATGTGAAGGAAGGAAAAGGGCGTCTGATGGGTTTCGGCCATCGAGTCTACAAGAATTATGACCCCCGGGCAAAGGTGATCAAGAAGCTTGCATACGAAGTCTTCGAAGTAACGGGGAAAAATCCGAAACTCGACATCGCCCTTGAACTCGAGCGCATTGCCCTCGAGGATGAATATTTCGTCAAGCGGAAACTGTACCCGAACGTCGATTTCTATTCCGGTCTCATCTATCAGGCGATGGGTTTTCCGCTCGATTTCTTTCCCGTCCTTTTCGCGATTCCGCGGACAGTCGGCTGGCTTGCGCAGTGGGTCGAACACATCGACGATGCGGAGCAGAAAATTGCCCGCCCGCGGCAGATCTACACCGGATACGGCGAGAGGCCCTGGGTGCCGCTCGCTCAACGCCCGTAAACGGAAAACGCGGCCGAAGAACGCTCGGGGTCAAGTACGATATTCACTTTCCATTTTTTCCCCCTCGACATCATCCACTCTTTCCGGACACTGCGCGCCGTCTGACGGATGAAAGCGACGATAAACGGCATAACGATGAACTTCGCGGAGCGGGGACTTCCGCAGGGATTGCCGGTTGTGTTTATCCACGGATTTCCCTTCAGCCACGAAATGTGGGACCCCCAGATGCGGGCGCTTCCGAATTCGATCCGCGCCGTCACGTACGACATTCGGGGGCACGGCAGGAGCGACGTTGGCGACGGAATCTACTCGATCGAATTCTTTGTCGACGACCTTTTTGCGCTTCTCGACCATCTTGTCATCGACAAGGCGGTGATGTGCGGGCTCTCGATGGGAGGGTACATTGCCCTCCGCGCCGCGGAACGGGCGCCGGAGAGAGTTCGTGCCCTCGTTCTCGCCGACACGCAGAGCAGCGCTGAGGCCGATGCGGGAAAAATACGACGAAGCGCGAGCATCAAGTCTGTCCAGCAGGACGGGGTCAAGGTCTTCGCGGAAACATTCGCCAAAAATGTTTTTTCGGAACACTCCCTCAAAACCAAACCGCAGTCGGTCCAGTTCATGCGGCGGATCATTGAAGGGAACTCACCTCTGGGAATCTGCGGTACTCTTCTCGCTCTCGCGGCCCGAACGGACACGACCGCATCACTCTCATCCATCAACATCCCAACCCTGATCCTCGTCGGCGAATCTGACGCGCTGACACCCCCTGCAAAGGCCGAGGCGCTTCACGGGGCGATTCGCGGTTCCGAACTCCACGTCCTCAAGAATGCAGCGCACGTCAGCAACGTCGAGGCAGAAGAGGAATTCAACGAGAGGTTGATCGTATTCCTCAAAAAGCTCCTCTGAGCCGCCCGACGCGGCGGACAAGGCAGACGGGCCAACAGCGGATCGATCCGCGCGCGCGGCTCGACATCGTTGAACGGCAGGTGGTCCGCTGTACGCGGTGCCCCCGCCTCGTCCGATGGCGGACTTCCGTTGCGCGCATGAAGGCGCCGCGCTTCGCGTCGTTTGACTACTGGGGCAAACCCGTCGCCGGATTCGGCGACGCCCGCGCACGTCTTCTGGTTGTCGGTCTTGCCCCTGCCGCCCACGGCGCAAACCGAACCGGAAGAATGTTCACCGGAGATCGGAGCGGAGAATGGCTTTACAGAACCCTCCACAAATTCGGATTCTGCAATCGGGAGACATCGATCGATCGGGACGACGGCCTGCTCCTCCGTGATTGTTTCATCACAGCGGCCTGCCGATGCGCTCCCCCCGCAAACAAGCCCCTGCCCGCGGAGCTCTCGAACTGCCGGCCGTTCCTGCTCCGGGAGCTGGAAATTCTCTTGCGGCTCCGGGTTGTGATCGGCCTCGGGAAGATTGCATTTGAGACGGCATCCCGGGCGTTGTCGTATTCCGGGGTGCAGGCCCGAACCGCGCGAGCCCTTTTCTCCCACGGCGCCGAGTATGACTTCCCCAGCGGAATAACGCTTCTTGGTTCCTATCATCCAAGCCAGCAGAATACGTTTACAGGACGGCTCACGCGTCAGATGTTCGATTCCGTCTTCCGTCGGGCCCGGAACATTCTGGAGCTCGCTTGAAGTTCCCCTGGCGCGAATACCGGGCTCCGGTCGTCATTGCCTCCGCGTTCTTTGTCCTCGGCGTTTTGAGGATCAACGACCTTTCGCTCTACACCGACAGCACGCGCTACGTCATCTGGGGAACAAGCGTCGCGCACGCGAGAGGATTCGTTGACGACACACAGCCGGTCCCAGAGGCGTACGTCGTCAACGCCCCGCTCTATTCTGTCATCCTCGCGCCGGCACTTCTCTTCTCACCTTTTTCAATGGCGGCCGCGAAGATTTGGACGCTCGCCCTCGCCGCAGCATCCATCATCCTGTTTTATCGCTGGCTTCTAGTCCATATGCAGAAGCGGGCAGCCCTCGTCTGTATTTCCTTCTTCGCGTTCAACCCCCTTACGTTGGTGATTTCGACGGAAGCACTTTCAGAGGCACCGTTCCTGCTCCTCCTCTTCTACATCTTTGTCCGGTTCGAACAGCTCGAGCGATCTCCCCGTTCGCACGTCGGGTTGCCGCTTGTCCTGGCGCTGGCAGTCCTGCCGCTCCTTCGCGAAGTCAGCATCGCGCTTGTCGGAGCCGCCCTCCTCTATCTCGTCCTTCAAAATAAGCTCGTTCCGGCGCTTCAGGTCATCGTCGTTGGCGGACTGTTGTTCGGACTCTGGACGTTTCGAAATCTTGTGCTCGTCGGCGCACCGCCGTCATCCCAGGCGCCGAACCTTCAATTCATATTCGAGCGTTATGTCACCCCGCAGGGAAGTTCCATCTTCCGGGAGATGTTCGTGCGCATGCTCTTAAACACCCGCGCCTTCGCCTTCGAGCTCGGCGGCCTGTTGCTCTTTCTTTTCCCTGCGAACCTCATGGTCGATGCGACGGGCGCCTTCCATTTCGTCTATCATCTCTTTGCGGTCGCAAAAGGAGCGGTGGCGGTGCTCGTCCTCCCGCCGCTCCTCCTGGGCTTCTCTGTTGACATCCTCCGGAACACCACTGCGCGCATCCGTCTCGTATTCATACTCCTCTATCTCCTCGTTATCCTGACGTACCCGATTCATGACGTTCGGTTCCTACTTCCGTTGCTCCCTCTCTATCTGTTTTACATCGCGCTTGGGTTCGAGCGTGTCTTCCGTTGGTGCGCCGACCGTCAGGTCGCGGTCGTCCGTCCGCTGCTTTTCGTTCTCGCATTCGGCTCCCTCGTCCCGAACCTCCTGTGCGTCGGCGAAGTGATCCGCACCAATCTCGCCTATGTTCACTCGCCCGAGGACTTTTATAAGCATCTCAGAACTGTTCATTCGTCGAACGAATATTTCACCCAGCCGTGGGAGGTTGCGGGTACCTGGCTCCAGCGTCACACGCCAAATGATGCCGTCATTGCGAGTTCCGTCAAGGAAATCTCAACGTTTATCGGAGGTCGAAAACTCCTCGAAATAAACAACGGAGTTCCTCTGCCGCTGTTCGAGGTCATGCTCCGGGACAACGCAGTCCAATACGTGCTCGCACCGACACTCTGGGATGATTTCCGCTCGTATCAATTCCACATGAACGAATCGCGGCGGTTTTCGTTCGACTCCGTTTTCGCAGTCGCGGGACTGACGCTCTTTCGCGCCCACGCCCCATACGTCCATCCCGCCCCCATGGAACGGAATGCCGCCCGCATCGATTCGTCAACGGCCTCAGGACTCATGATGCTGGGGCGCGCCGAGATTCTGGATGGGCAATTTCGGACGGCAGCGGCACATCTTGCACAGGCGCAAAACCTTGCCCCCGCTGAGGCCTCCATCCGTTTCCAGTCCGTCGTCGCCCTGGCGCTCGCCGGAGATTCGGACCGCGCCGCATCCGAGCGGAACGCCCTGTTCCTCATGCCACGCGCAACGCCGTATCTGTGGGCGACGCGCCTGCACATCAACGCCATGAATGGCCTGCGGGAAGCCGAAACGGACCCGTCGCCGTCCGCCAAGGCGGAGAAGCTCTCCCGCGTGGCGTCTCTCTATTGGAGTCTGGGCTACGGCCGCCAAGCATACGCGATCGAGCGCGCCAGCGTGGCCGCCGACCCAAATTTCTTCGTCGGCCTCCTCTGGTCGTGGCATTACGGCATGCAATTGGGCGATACTCTGCAGGCCGATCATTATCTCCGACAGCTCGAGGCGATCGACAAATCGAACCCGGTCGTGCGAACCTTCCGGACCATCACGCAGCTCGACGACTCGCTCCGGCATTCGAGGGACCGTCGATTGAGGGGGCACCTGCGTACGCGCATCGCGCAGGAATATGCCGGAGTCGACCTTCCCGAGGAGGCCGTCGACCAGCTCGAGATTGCGATGGCAGAGAACGGAAGGAACGAAGAAATCCAGAAAGTTTTGGATCAAATTTACGCTGCGAAGAGAAAACCGGAGGCGGCTAAATTGATCGGAAGGGCTGAATGATCTGCCTGCATATGGGAGAGCAATAAACGGAAATCATCGCGCTGAACCGGGTTCAAGGTCTGATCTTCTGAAGTGTTCCGATGCTGAACCTCCGACGGAGGCGCATGCCCATCGAAATCCGTTTCACCCGGGCGTGATGCAATTTGACGCACAGCGTGGACGCAGCCGGCTCAGGACATCAGATTGCTTCGGGTCCTTCGGACCCTCGCAATGACAATTGGATTGGGGATAGCTTCGCATCAAGGCCCTCCGTCATTGCGAGCCTCCTTCCGGCCGGCTTGCCCACCGAAGCATTGCGAGGGCGGGAGTGCGAAGCACGAAGGCAGGTGTTTGCGACGAAGCAACCTGACGTACGTTGACAAGGGCGACTCGACGCGTCCGACTCTGAATCCCCCGGCGGGTCTCGATTACACTCTCTGCGTTCCGTATCTCTGACGAAGTGACACTTCGTGACGAACCGGTTTTATATGTCATCCACCCTCTGACGAATAACTCACGTGCAAAAAGTCCTCGTCACCGGAGGAACGGGTTTCATCGGTTCCAATCTTGCTCGAGCGTTGGTCGAGAAGGGCTTGCGCGTCAGGATCCTCCGGAGGACGGAATCCGACCTGCGCGCGATCGGGAGCGTGCAAGTCGAACACGTTCTGGGAGATGTGACCGACCGGGGA
>DATJYV010000040.1:0-4878 GCA_035499415.1 Bacteroidota bacterium | reverse complement strand
CCCAGGTTTACCGCAATGCGGACGGAATCAAAACTGAATGTGCCGGTGAACTTTTGCGAGACCGTTCCTAACTGCAGGCCGGGACTGCCGGAGTTGATCGGGACCGTCGTTGGCTTGATCTTTCCCGTCACCGATTTGAGGATAAAGGGAGAGAGGGGCGTGAACGAAGCCCGGACGAAATCGTTGGACGTGACCGTCGCCTTGGCGCCCGATGAATTAATGGCCGTAATGCCTACCGAAAACTTCATCTGCGTGCCGGTCGGGTCTGGCGTGGGCTTCACGATGTTCAGGGTATCAACGTTGACGAGCGCGGTGAACGTCTGATGCGGCGTAAGCTGCTGCTGGATTCGGAACGTATCGAGCGTCGCAGGGTTGACGAAATTGCTGAACTTGAGGTTGATGCCGACATTGATGCCGAGATTATTTACGACCGTCGCGTTGAACTTGCCGGAGCGGAATGTCGCCTGGCTGATCGTGAGCGAATCGTCGATGGTAATCACCGTGTCGTTTATCGCTGCCAGGGTCTGGTTGGGAATGACGGCCGCCGCGCTGTCCACTTGGAACGGGGTGGAAGAAAAAGTGAATGTCAACCCGTCTGTGGACTGGATCGTAAACGGCCCGGTCATGGCCCCCGTATTGAACTTGATGCTGTCGATCTCGATGGCACCCCGAAGCATCTTGCTCGCCAGACTCGCCGTCAGCGTCTGAGATTGATTATGTGCCAGGGTGCCGAAGGGGAAGAATGCGATCGTCGCCGTGTCGGAAGGGACAGTCGTCTTGTTGTTCTTGAGGATTATTCCCGAAGGAAAGCTGACGGAGACCGGGAGCGTGTTCATGATCGTAATGGTAAGCGATCCGGTGTCGACCGCGAGAAAGTCGAACTGGGACGAGAGGTCGAACGAAATGGGCGGAGCGCTTCCCGAAGATGCCGGGAACGGGAACCCGTTGGGAACGCTTCCCGGCGCGAGTCCGAGTTGTGACGCGGTGATGCTTGAGTTTTGCGACGGGACCGCCGCGACGCCGATCTTGCCGACGCTGACTTGCTGAGAATTTGAATTTGCCGTGGCTTTGATCGTGTCGATCCCCTTCGTCGTTCCCGGCTCGCGGTCGCTATAGTAGAAGCCGCCGTCCGACGACTGCTTGACTTTGGAGGTGTCGCGGGAAAGCATTCCACCGATCGTACCCGTCCTGTCGATGAGGGGCGCGCTCAACTGGAGATCGGTGGTCGGGGCGACGGGAGAAAGCGGCTTCTGGATGCACTCAAACGTTACCAGCGCGAGGAGCGGCAGGAGAAACGCACGGAAGGGAAACGTTTTCGGTATGGAAATTCGGCTCGTCTTCAAGGATTCACAAATCGATGGGCGTCAAGATAGAGACGCGCGGTGCGAATAGCAAGTACGGAGAACACACATGTCGACTCTCGAGCAGCGATTGTGCTCTGCCTCACGCGATGCCCGGCGCGTCGAACATCGCTCCGGCTCGGATATCACGTCGCGAGTGTCTCAGCTTGATTCAGTGTTGCCAGGACGAGACGAGGTTCAATGGATCTTTTCGTCCTTGGGCGGAGGCTGGAACCCGAAGACCTGACCTCCCGCAATCTCCCCCGCGATCTTGATGTCGCCGAATTTCTTCTCGTATTTTTCGACGTTTTCGCGAAGCGCGTTCATCAGCATCTTCGTGTGCTGCGGTGTCATGACAATGCGCGAATGGACCTTCGCTTTGGGGATGCCGGGAAGGACCCGCGTGAAATCGATGACGAACTCCGCGGGCGAGTGGGTGATGATGGCAAGGTTGGAATAGATCCCTTCCGCTTCTTTTTCACCAAGCTCGATGTTGATCTGCTGTTGCTGACCCTGATCGCTCATTCGTGACAACTCCGTCATTTTGAGGTTCGAACCCATCCCTTCAATTTTCCGTCGGAAAAGTACAACGACGCACCGATACTCTTGTAGGTCCACTCGGTCGACTTTGCACCCTGGTACTCGACATCTTTCTTTTCATTCGGATCCCCCAGGATGACCGACACATCGGACTCAGCAGCGCCGACTTTGATGACCGGATACTTCCTGAGAAAATCGGCCATGTTGAGCGACTCCATCGCCTTGTCCGACTGCCCGAGCCGCGCGTAAATCGTCCCGAGCGTTTCCCAGACATTCGGGTCGTCCTTTTTTGTCTCGGACACCTTTTCCAGGTACGGAAGCGCTTCCTTGAATTTGGCCTTGTAGTCCTCCGTATCCTCCCCCTTGTCCTGCGCCGCCTTCAGAATCTCCACACCCCAGTTATAGTATGTCGCTCCAAGGTCGAACAGTCCGTCATTGAACCCCGGGTCGATCTTGATCGATTCCTTGAACTGCTCGATCGACGCGGTATAATCTCCGGAAGTCCGGTACAATACTCCGAGAATATACCGGTTCTGCTTGTTCTGCGGGTCGCGCGCCACTGCGTCCTTGAACGCGACAATCGCCTCCTTGATCTTGTTGGCCTTTACGTATGCCTGCAGGAGCAGATTTAACGTCTCCGTGTCCTTCACCGTGTCCGCCGCGCTTGCATCCCGGACGCGTTCGAACGCGTCCACCGCCTTGAGGAAGCAGATCTGGGCGGTGTCGATGAGCGTCGAATCCAGATGGGGACTGTACGGGACCCTGAAGATCTTCGAGGCGACCTTGTCTCCATCGAAATCGAGCATAAGATGATACTTCGAGTAGATCCACTCTTCCTTCTTGCTCTTTTTCCCGCCGATCGTCTTCGTCGAGTCGGCCGCTCCGATCTTTCCCAGCACATCATTCTTGTACACGCCCTTGACAATTTCCGCGAAATTCTTCATCAACCGGAGCGAGTCGGCAAACTTGTCGTTAAACTCATTTTCGAAATTCGCCCCGCGCTGGAGATAGATTCTTCCGGCCCGGCGCATCGACTCAACGTCCTTCCCTTGTTCCCACGCCGCATTGAACGAGATGAGCGCACTGTCGTAGTCCCCCTTATTGTTGTACGCGTAGCCCAGATATCGGAACGTGAGCGCCGTGTCGGGCCACGCCGCCATCGCACGGTGGAACTCGTTGATCGAAAGGTCGAAATACTGAGCCGAATCCTGACTCGCACGCTCCAGGTATCCGACGCCGAGATTGACATGGACGCCCCAACGGTTGTACCGAAGTTTCTTGATTTCCTGGGCGTGTTTTTGCGAAATCTTGATCGCAGCATCGAACGCCGTGTTCATGCCTGCATAGTCGTACTGGTCGGCCTTGAGCCCGCCGAGGAGGTACCAGGCCTCCTCGTTTCCGGGGTTCTTCTGCACTTCGATCTCGAGCAGCCGGATCGCTTCTTTATAATTCTTCTGGTTGACGGCTATCTTGGCACCGGTGAATTCCGGTGACGAGCACTGAAATGCGAGCAGGAGAAGGCACGCCGCGCCGAGCGCAAGGAGTGCTAAAATTGGTGAGCGTCGCATGATGAAATTCCTGAATCGATGGTGGGAGTCGTTGGTCGGTGAAAAAAATATACCAATTCACGCTCCGAGAATCAAGACCAAAACAGGAGACCGTCCCGCGTTTGAGAATGTCGTCATCGACCCTCCGTTTACGTCGGTCGCGCGACTCGTCTTTGACTTTCCGTCGAAAAATGGATAGATTCATGACGCCGAAATTATTCGTGCGATGAAATACGGTGCTTCCGTGAAGGATGAATGTGTGTTTTGCCAGATCGTCGGGAAGCGCATCCCCTCGGAAGTCCTCCTGGAGAATAAGCATGTCCTGTGCATCCTCGACATCAATCCGATTCATTTCGGCCACACCCTCGTCATTCCGAAGGAACATTTCACAGATTTCCTCGACCTTCCCCCGGAGTATTTTCCGCACGTGCTCTCGGCCGCGAACGTCCTCTCCCGTGCCATGGTAAAGGGGCTCAACCTCGGCGGATTTAATCTCTTCTCCAACAACGGAAAGATCGCAGGACAGTCGGTTTTCCATTTTCACCTGCACATTACTCCACGATACGAGGATGACGACATCCGGTTCGTCCTCCAGTTAAAGAAATACCCGAACGGTGAGATGGCGCGGTTCGCGTCGCTCATCAAACAGTACATCCCGGAAGCGAAATAAAATTCCGGCGGAGGCTCAGACACCCATGAGTGCGTACGTGAAACTGAAGGCGCCTGGAAGCGGAAGGAAAATCTCCGTCACAGACGGCAGGGTCAGCGTCCCGGACGACCCGGTCATTCCGTTTATTGAAGGGGACGGCACCGGCCCCGACATCTGGCGGGCCTCCCAGCGGGTGTTCGATGCGGCAGTCGCAAAAGCGTACGGCGGAAAAAAGAAAATTGTCTGGTTCGAAGTGTATGCCGGCGAGAAGGCGAACACCGTTTACGGCCCAAATACCTGGCTCCACGACGATACGCTCAACGCAATCAAGGACCATGTCGTCGCCATCAAGGGGCCGTTAACGACTCCGGTGGGTGGCGGAATCCGTTCCATCAACGTGACGCTGAGACAGCTTCTCGACCTCTACGTCTGCCTGAGGCCGGTTCGTTATTTTCCGGGGGTTCCTTCGCCGGTCAAACACCCCGAGCTGGTCAACATGGTCATCTTCCGGGAAAATACGGAGGACATTTACGCGGGGATCGAGTGGAAATCCGGAAGCCCGGAGGCAAAGCGGGTCGTCGAATGGCTCCAGCACGAAATGGGAGTGAAGAAAATTCGTTTCCCGGAGACTTCGAGCATCGGCATCAAGCCGGTCTCGTCGGAAGGAACCCGGCGGCTGGTGCGGGCAGCGATCCGGTATGCGCTCGAGAACGGAAGGAAGTCCGTGACGCTCGTCCACAAGGGGAACATCATGAAATTCACGGAAGGGGGATTCCGCGACTGGGGATACGAGCTTGCGCGC
>DATJYV010000039.1:0-2607 GCA_035499415.1 Bacteroidota bacterium | reverse complement strand
CCGATAGACATTTTCATCGGTGAGAAGAAACTTTTGGAAACCATCGTCGGATTTGATTTGCATCAGGGGATCATGGCCGTGGGAAGGATTCCTGAACCGGGGAATGTTGATTCGATGGTCCGCAACGCTGCCGCTCCACGTCTTCTGGTGGCGCTCGATGGAATCACCAACGCCGAAAACCTGGGGGTCCTTGTCCGCAATTCCGCTGCATTCGGAGTTCAGGGAATCATCGTTGGAGAAACTTCAAGCAGTCCGTACCTCCGGAGGGCGGTGAGGAACTCGATGGGGGCTGTCTTCGAAATTCCGGTCGCTCAATCGGAGGACCTCGTGGACACCCTGCGCCGGCTTCGAGAGGAATACGGCGTCGCGATCATCGGAGCTCATCCGGGAGGATCCGCGGCTCTCGTCGATGCCGGATTGCGGAAGGATTGCTGCATCGTTTTCGGGAGCGAGGGAGACGGATTATCGGAGCGGGTTCTCGGGACATGCGATCTGGCGGCGGCAATTCCGATGCGGAATGGCGTCGATTCGTTGAATGTCGCAAATGCGAGCGCGGTGTTTCTGTACGAGGTCATGAGGCAGCGGGGGAATATGTAAGGCCTCCGATTCCTTCCTTAGCAAGAACTCCGATTTCTTTCTGAGTAATTCGTACGATAGAAATCGGAGTTCTTGCCTCAGTTCGGTTTCGTTGAAGCCGGATTGCCGTTCGCGACCCTGAAATCAATCCAGAGCTGCGTCTTCTCCCACGTCAACGTCATTCTTCCCGACTTCGGTCCGGTCGGCTTCAATTGTATCTCAAATTTCTCGACGAGCGAATCGAGCGTCTTTTTTTCCAGCGGCAGACGCACAAGGTCGTCCGCCGGTTCGTATTCCGTCCCCCACTGGCCTGTTTGCCTGTTGATGATGATCCTCCACCGCGTTTCAGATGGAAGCGTGTAGATTGTGTACGACCCTTTCGGAATGAGTGAATCGCCCATGATGAGGTCTGTCTCGGTTTTGAATGACGTTGCCTCATTCGCGCCCGTCCGCCACCAGCGGCTGTACGGAACGAGGTCTCCCATGATCTTCCGTCCGCGCATCGACGGGCGGCCGTAGTTTACCGAGACCTTCTTGCCGCCAATCGCGATCTCGACAGAGTCGCGCGGGCTGAGGAGGGGCTGTTGGGCCGGCGCGAGGCCTCTGAAGAAAAAGACCAGCAGGAGAAATCGAATTACCAATCGAACCATTCGCTTTGGCATGGGTGTCGTTTCCTGTACGTCGGAGAAATAAGGAGGTTCATGGTCTTTGTTGCCTGGCGCGCCTGCCCTTGCCGGAGTGCCGTTCACGAAGGCAGGAGAAAATCTGACATTCCGCATCGATTCACATCCCTTCTCTCTCGTCCTGTCAAGCTTATTCAATCCAACTCGCGCTTGGCATTCTTGTAAGCGTCGAGCGTCGCGCGGTCGAAACACACGACGAGAACGCGTTGGATGTCTTTATTTCTCTCGAGCGCGCTCTGAATCTCCCTCAGGACAATTCTGCTTGCTCGCTCAACGGGGAAGGCGTACACGCCCGTGCTGATCGACGGAAACGCGATGGATCGAACCGCCAAGCCACGCGCGACGGCGAACGAGTTTCTATAGCACCTGGCGAGAAGTTCATCCTCCCCATTCTGTCCGCCGTGCCATATCGGTCCGACCGTATGAATGACGTGCGCCGCCGGAAGCTTGTAACCCTTCGTTGCCTTAGCATCGCCGGTTTTGCATCCGCCGAGAGTGCGGCATTCTTCCAGCAACTGCGGCCCCGCCGCCCGATGGATCGCCCCATCAACGCCGCCTCCGCCCAGCAGGGAATTGTTCGCTGCATTGACGATGGCGTCGACTTTTTGGACGGTAATGTCGCCGAGAATGATCCGGACTCTCTCGTCCATCGCTATTCATGCGTCGTGGGTTCCAGCGGCCTCATCACCATCAAACCGGACTGTTTCTTGTGGCTCGCGAGATATTCCGAAAGGGGTTTTTCCGAGATCGTCACGGTGTAGCCGACATCCGGAGCGTGCATCAGATGGAGCGCGCCGTCCTGATGGATCGCAACCCCGGTGTGCGAACAGTCGAGCCCTTCGACGTCGGTCGTGATGCCAAGGATATCGCCGCTTTGGATCTTGTCCGCGATGCTTTCCACGTCCCCCTTGGGAATGTAGAACTCTGCGCGCGCATTAATGTCGGCCTCCTGCTGCTTGATGACTTCGATGAATTCCGGATGCTCTCTGAGCTGTCGGTATGACCCGGGGTGCGTCGACATGAAATTCAGCGATTTGACAAACGGCACGCCGCCGATCTCTTTGGTGACATTCCTGAATATTCCTTTTTTCTCGTTGTCGTAGAAATAGTCGGATGTGTAATGCAAGCGGCTGGTGTATCCATCCATCACACCCCCCCGGTAGCGTATGAATTGAAGCTCCTTCCTGTAGTCGTCAAACGTCGTTGCGCGTTTCTTGATGCACCGGGCGAAGACGAGCGAGTTTTCATAGAACGTGACGCAATCGAGGCCGTGGAGGTTGACGACGAGATGCTCGTCCCCGGGCGCCTCGAGCGTGTTCGGCGCATACGGCGTACCGATGAACGACTT
>DATJYV010000038.1:0-9271 GCA_035499415.1 Bacteroidota bacterium | reverse complement strand
TCAACTCCCCAGAATCGAACAAATACGAGGCGCGGGGATTCATGGAGCAAGCGGCTGCCGATGGCGGTGACATTGATCCCGTTACCGGTCAAAATTCTCACCACGGGGTTGACCTCGCCGGCCACCAAAGCAAAGCTGCCGGAAGCAGCCACATGACGCCCGGCGGGCTGAAAGTTAATTGACGTCGAGATTCCCATCGATGGCGGGAGGAGTGCGCTTCCTTCGGAGATCGTTTCATTCCGGGGAATGTCGAAATGGTCAACAGACCCCATGCGCCGGCCGACCCGGCCGAGTTTCGTTTCAACCGCGGACCAGTCGAAGTTGGTCTGGCTTGCCGGAGACAGGACGGGAAGAGGAGTTGCCGTTACGTAAAGGACGGACATCAGGGCAATCGCCAGACCCGCATCATCGCCGCGGCCGGTGATGTAAGCGTCCTTGACGACCGGGCGCGTTCCGGCGAAGCAATCTTCGATGGCCGAGATTTCGATATCATTCGCGATGAGCTTGGCGGTCGCATGAGGAATCTCCGATTCCAAAAGGACGAGATCTCCCGCCATCAGCGCCTTGTCCCCCGATTTCGTGAACGCGATCGTCGACGTCAACCCCAGCGCGGGGTCGATGGATACGGAGCCGACTTTGACGTGGAGGTCCGTCCGCGAAAACGCGACCACGAGAACATTATTCTCGACGCTCCCCGAACGGCCGACAATGCTTTGCACCGCCTGCCAATCGGGTGTCTGAGAAGCCGCAGGGAGGATTGAGAGAAAGAACGGTATCACCTGCCATTTTGATCTCTTCATATTCTTCTCCAGCTATAGACGCGTCGGCACGTTGCTACACTTACTTGACCGCGAAGAGGAAGGAAGTTCCCGGTCCCGAAAAGAGAGCGAGATGTTCGCTCGGTATGCCCACTTCCCTGGCATACGCCTCAAGGCCGCGCTGTATGACTTCAAACCTGTCAAATCCCGCCTGTCGGGCCAACTCCTGCAATTGGGTATCGGTGTAAAACCGAAGCCGCGAAGCGATGGGCTCGGGCGCTGCCGGTGTGCCCCGCAGTTTTGGATCGCTCCCAAGCGTGATGAATCGGCCCCCCTTTTTCAGCACGCGGCGAATTTCGGAAAAGACGCGTTCGGGCTGACGCAGAAATCCCAGTACTCCATGCATGGTCGCACAGCTGAACGAATTGTCTTGAAAGGGGAGCGCATGTGCGTCTCCCTCCCGTACTTCCAGCCTTCCCGCTTCGATCGAATCCTGGTTGACTTCCTTTGCAAGTCGAACCATGTCCGGACTATGGTCTATGCCCGTCGCGCGGCATCCACTCCGCAGCGCATCCTTCAGCATCGCCCCACCGCCGCACCCGATGTCGAGCAGGTGATCTTCTTTTCGAAGCGCCAGCTCCTTGAGGATGGCGCGAAAGCCCGGGAGATGGTAGAGAGGGTCGCGATAGATCATCCGCGATTGTTCTCCCCACGGCCTGCGGGCATGCCGGTCGGTAATCCAATCCCCCAAAGCGTCCGGCATGATCGCCTCCATCATTCTGGCCGCAATTTCGTTCGCGAACCAGCTGGCGCTTTCTTTCCCATCCGCCATCGAGGACATCGTACCGCGATATGCCAGGGTCACGCGGCAGCCCTCGCTTGTCGGCTCCATCCGAACCTCGCAATGTGAGACTTCATCGGGATTCCAGGAAGCCGCACGCCATTCCAGGGAAAAACCATGTCCGCGTTCCCACGCTTGGACACGACCCACGATGAAATGATCCTGCGAGATTCGGCCTTCGCTTCCATGTTCAAAAGAAATTCCCATCTGTCCGAAGGCGTAATTCAGTTCTTCCAAAAGGATGTCGAACGCAATCTCCGGGCTGACCGGTATCTCCGTTGTTAGGTTGATGTTCATTCCGGGTTGACGGTTATCAGCTCCGAGTTGTCAGTTACGAGTTGAAGGTTGAGAACAATGACGCGTCTTTCGATCTTTCGCGCGCGTAATCACTTTTTACCTTTGAATTGTCCGTTGATTCCCATCGTCCCCCAACCATCAAATTTTCCTATCGCCAAATTATCCGGCATCATCTCAGTTCTATCTTTCTCATCCCCTCAGAGTCCTGCGTGAGTTTCTATCCACCCTAAAATCCCCGAACCCACCACAATCCACGCGGCGTTCGGGTTCCAGCGAAGCAGAACGATTGCCGCTCCCACAAAAATAACCCACGGTCCGATGCCGGTCAAGGCCGCGAGGGCGAGCTTTATCGTGACCGCGGCCATGAGTCCGAGTGAGCCCGCATTCACGCCGTCGAGGAAGCCGCCGGCAATCGGGGATCTTCGCAATCGGGGAATGAACGGGCTGCTGATGAGAACAAGCAAAAACGAAGGAAGAAATATTCCGAGAGTCGCGACTGCGGCACCGGGAAATCCGAGCACGACGTAGCCGATGAACGTAGCGGTCGAGAGCACCGGTCCCGGCGTGAACTGCCCGACCGCGATCGCGTCGAACAACTGTGCCTGCGTGAGCCAATGCCTCGCATCGACCAATCCACCCTGAAGATAAGCGACGAGCACATAACCGCTTCCGTAGAGAATCGAACCGATCTTAAGGAAGAAGAATCCGAGTCCGGTCAGAGAGATATCTGAGGGTGGGAGGAGTTGCGATGAAGGAATCAAGGACAGGGGATAAATGACGACGAGCGACACAATCGACGGAAATAAGCGATTCCCGAAGAGGCCGAGGAATCCGCAGACCAAGAGAAGCAAAACTTCATCAACGCCGGCAAGACTGAGGGCGACCACACCCAAACCGAGAATAAGGGAATGACTTTTTTTGATGACGGGCTTCGCGAGCCGGTAGATTGCCGAAGCAATGACAGCAATGATTGCCGGCCGGATTCCGATGACGACGGGTTGGAAGGCCGGGATTGATCCATACAGCACGTACATTTTGGCGAAGAGACAGGTTATCAAAACCGCCGGCAGGATGAAGCACAATCCCGCAACGACAAGGCCTTTCCATCCGGCGCGGACGAGGCCGATGTGAATCGCCATCTCCGTCGAGTTCGGACCCGGAATAAGATTGGTTGCTCCGAGAAGATCCAGAAAATGTTCGTGGGTGATCCAATGCCGGCGATGGACGACCTCCTCTTCCATCATGGCGATGTGGGCGGCGGGACCGCCAAACCCCGTGATGCCAAGCTTGAGGAAAAGGAGAGTGAGTTCTTTCATCGTTCCGGATTATTGGGGCAAAACGATCTGACCCTCTCTGAGTGCTTTGAGGGGACTCCTGACGCCGATCAAGCCCATGTTCGCCCGGCGACCGGCCATCCTTCGGGTGCGCTCATCTGGCGAGCATTCCAGAGGAACCTCTTAGCGTCTTTGCCAACAGCGAACAGGCAAGCGCTAACCGCTGAATGCTGATCGCTGACCGCCTCCCTACCTGTATCCCGCCGCCTGGAGCTCGAACAGGCGTGCATACGTTCCTTTGGCCGCAACGAGTTCCTCGTGTGTCCCCAGTTCCTGCACGCGGCCCCCCGCAATGACCGCGATCCGATCTGCAATCCGAACGGTCGAGAACCTGTGTGAAATCACGATGCCGATGCGCCCCTTCAGGTTTTCCTTGAGCTCCGCAAAGATTCCCGCCTCGGCCTCAGGGTCGAGGGACGACGTCGGCTCGTCGAGCACCCAGATATCGGCGTCCCGGTACATCAGACGCGCAAGTGCCAGCCGCTGCCATTCTCCCCCCGAAAGGTCGTGTCCCCCTTCAAACAGCCGCCCCACTTTCGAATCGAGTCCCTTCGGCATTTTCTTGAGCAGCCAGTCGCTCCTCGCATCCCTCAACGATTCCATCACCCTCTCGTCGTCGATTTGATGGTCCGGTCTGCCGATCCCCACATTCTCCCGCACCGAGAGCTCATAGGTCGCAAAATCCTGAAACAGGACGCCGACCCGGTTGCGGAGATCGTCGGGCCGGACATTTCTGAGGTCGACATCTCCCAGCCGGACCGCTCCCTTGTCCGGGTCGTAAAAGCGCAGAAGCAATTTTACCAGCGTGCTTTTCCCGGCGCCGTTTTCTCCCACCAGGGCGATGAGCTCGCCTCGGTTGATTTTCAAATTCAAACCGGATAAGGCCGTCTCCGTCTGGCCGGGATATGAGAAGTCGACGTTTTCAAAGACCACATTGCTCACGGGTCCGTGAGGTATTTTCATCGGAGTCTTGGGAACGGGAAGCAAGGGGCCGATGGCGAGGAAGGAGAAATAATCGTTCAGAAACGTCGTGTGCTGGTCGACTGCCACGAATGTGCTGGAGATCTGCGAGAGAGTCCCGGAAACGGACGTAAACGCGCCGATGACCAGCACAACGCCCCCCGGGTTGATCTCTCCCGCCGCTCCGCGCATGGCGACGAACAGGTAGGCAAGCGCCAGCGTTGTTCCGGTCACCAGTCCGGTGAGCAACGATATGCGCGTTCCCGATTTATACATCTCGATTCGCTGCTTGAACAGGTCTTCGGACAATGTCCCGTGCCGGCCGAGGAGGTAATCCGCCAGCACGTATGCCCGGATCTCCTTCGATGTGCGGGGCTGGACGAGGAGGTCGCCGAGATAATCGCGCTCGCGTTCTTCGGGCGTCTCCTTGTAGAAGAACTCGTAGAGCTTGGCGGTGACGCGCCTCTCGAGGACGAGCGAGAGAAATGCCGCGAGAAGCGCCAGCACGACGAGAATATAATGGAGACTTGCCAGGAGCGAAGCCATGAGGAGGATCGTGACAATGTTGCCGGACAGTCCGAGGACGGACCAGGTGAGATCTCCCGGCCTCCAGGAGACATCCCGTTTTGCGCGCGCGAGGCGGTCGTGCCAGTCGGAGTTGTCGAAGTGTCCCAGGTCGAGCATCGCCGCCTTCTCGATCAGGCGGCGTTCCGCTTCCAGTTGAACGCGCCGGACAAACAGGTTTCTCCCGTATCCCATGTACGCCCCGACCGAACGCTGGATGGTCGTAACGCCCCACAACCCGAGAACGACGGGGAGCAGATAGTTGAACTCGATGTGATGGAGGCGCGCTTCGGCGATCCGGTTTACGAGCGCGCTTCCGAGATACACCGATATCGGCGACATCGCCGCGCTGACGGCGCCCAGAATCGAATATTTCAGGAGGGAGCGTGGAGAGGCGGCCCACGCAAGAGACATGCCCTGAAGCAGATTTTTTCTGACGCGCTCAGCGCGCCCCTTGGACCCGGGCACCTCTTCCTTCATCGGCGTCCTTCGAAAAATTTCGCGATCCGCGGCCAGTATTTTCTGACGATGAAATCGGTACTGATGTGTCCGCCCCTGCTGAGAAGAATGAAATTCGCTCCGGTCTTTTGGGCGAATGTTTTCACGCCCCTCCATGGAATATACGGATCATCTTTCGCATGAAACATCATGATCTTCGAAGGGCCGAACTCGCCGAGGTGGTGGACCGGGTTGAAAAATGTACCGCCGAGGAGTTTGTTCCAGTTCTTCGCCGGGAGCCGGTAGCCGCGGCCGAACGCTTCGCGGATGTATGCGGGATAACTTCGGTTGTTCGTCTCCTTCTTCTGTTCATTCCGCAGGATCGACCAATCGACGACCGGACAATTTGCGATGACTTTCTTTACGCGCGTGTCGAGAGAGCAGAGGAGCGATGCCGTTCCGCCGAACGAGCCGCCGACGACGAAAATCTCATGTGGATTGACGCTGAAGGTTCTTCCGAATGCGTTCTCCCGTATTTTCCGCCCAAGGCCCTCTACAACGTCCAATATATCCCGGTGCGGCGAATGGCGCATAAAAACTCCGTCGCTTTCCCATGCACCGCGGTAGCGAGGGTAGAACACCCAGAACCCCTTGTCCGCAAGGAACTGCATGAGCGATTGCTTCCGGGGCATCGACGGCATTCCGTCGCAAAGGATGATGACCCGGCGGCGTGCTGATCTGCGTGACGGCGGCGTGAATTCCGCGACGATCTCGTTCTTAAATCGGGTGCGATAGATCATGATGGTCGGATGGCGAACCACGGAAAGACGGAAATTGGATTCAATGGGTTTGCAGCAAGCAGCGGTCGGCGTTCAGCGATCGGATCTCAGCGTGCTGTCTCGGCATTCGCCACAAGCTTGTCGCTGGACTGCCGGCGTAAGTCAGCTGCGCCTGGTCGTTTGACGCAACCGGGGCCCTTTCACTTTTGTCAGCAGACTCTTCGGTATTTCCCGGCACCCGCAATGCTTTGCGTGCGAGGCGTGCCATTTGATGCGAGCTGCCTCGGATGCGCGCCGGGGCATCGGATGTGTCCTGTGCCAGAGTGCGTTCATGAATGCGACGCGATCAGGGAAGATTCTGTTTGAGGGTTGGGTTCCATCAACTCCAACATTCCCGATCCACAATCCCGATCACCCAATTCGTCCGGTCGTCCTTCTCTTCATCCACCACCATCCAAGCCCCCCGACGCCGCCAAGTGCGAATCCGGCCGGACCGGTGATAAAGATTCCCAGGAGGGGTCCCTGATTTGCATCCGGTGTAAAAATCAGAGGGCCTATGAATCCGCCGCAGAACCCGATGCCTCCGAGAACAGCCGCCCCCATTATGACCGACGACACGAGAGAGGATGGCGCCTTGCCGAGCTTCAGCCAGATGTATCTCGCGGCAAACAGAGCGAACCCAAATGAGACGAGGTTTGTCACGAGCGGATACCGGATCAACGGGAGAAACGCGAATGGAACCCAGAAGACAAACCAGTACGAAGCGAGGAAAACGAAGAGAGTGACAACAACGCGGAACGCTGTCCTCATGCGCGATCCATCCGGAAGTCTATCGTCCGCGAGCCACGCCGCGAATCAGACAGGAACATCAAGGTCATTCGCGTCGTAGAGGAGACTCCGATCTTTCGTTTCTTCCACCCAGACGAGACAGACGACAAACGTCATCAACGCGACGCCGACGGGAAACCAGAGGCCCGCGTAGATGTTTCCCGTGCTTACCGTGATCGAGGCGGCGATCAGCGGCATGAACCCGCCGAACCAGCCGTTGCCAAGATGGTACGGCAGCGACATCGATGTGTACCGTATCCGCGTCGGGAAGAGCTCGACGAGAAACGCTGCAATAGGCCCGTAGATCATGCAGACATACACCATAAGCAGGGTGAGGAGCATGACGACAATGAATGAATTGATTTTCTCCGGATTCGCCGCGGCCGGATACCCCGCCGATTTGAGCGCCGTTGTCCACGCCGAGTCGCTGAACGCAAGGGCAGCTCCATTGCCGAGACGCATCGTCACCACGGGACTCCCGGCCAGTGTTTCATGCCCGAAGGGATATCCCTTCTTCGTGAGAGACTCACGAGCTGAGGCGATTGACGCCCTCATTTTTTCGGACCCATCCGGGTCGTACGTAAGGACAATCGGGTTTCGTTCGACAGCCGATTCAAGTTCCGGGTTCGCGTAATGGCTCAGCCCCTTGAAGATCGGGAAGAGCGTGATGGAAGCGAGGAACAGTCCGGTCAACATGAGCTTCTTCCGGCCGATGGCGTCCGAAAGACTGCCGAACGCGATGAAGAGCGGCGTCCCAAGTGCGAGAGCGATCGCGATGAGCGTGTAAGATGTGACGAGGTCGACCTTCAGCGTATTCTGCAGGAAGAAGAGGGCGTAAAACTGTCCGCAATACCAAATGACCCCTTGGCCGGCGGTTGCACCGAACAGTGCCAGAATGACGTAACGGAGGTTGGTCTTGTTCGCGAAGCTTTCCTTGATGGGGTTTTTCGAGAGACTTCCCCGCGATTTCAATTGTGCGAAGAGGGGAGACTCCTTCAGCTTCAGCCGGATGTAGACGGAGACGCCGAGAAGAATGAACGAGACGAGGAACGGGACTCGCCAGCCCCAGCTCCGGAAATCCTGCTCACCCAATTGGAGCCGCGTGCCGAGAATGACGGCAAGGGAAAGGAAGAAACCAATCGTTGCCGTCGTTTGAATCCAGCTCGTGAAGAATCCCCGTTTCCCCTGCGGCGCGTGTTCTGCAACATACGTGGCGGCGCCGCCATACTCCCCCCCGAGCGCCAGGCCCTGTGCGAGCCGGAGCGTGACAAGGAGGATCGGCGCGAGAATGCCGACCTTCTCGTAGACCGGAAGCACGCCGATGAGGGCGGTCGAGAGGCCCATGATCACGATGGTGACGAGGAATGTGTACTTGCGTCCGACAACGTCGCCGATCCGGCCAAAGATGATCGCGCCGAAGGGACGGACGGCGAAACCGGCCCCAAAGGTTGCGAGACTCGCGAGGAAACCGGCGGTCTCGTTTCCTTTGGGGAAGAAGAGCCCGCCGAAGAACGTCGCAAGACTTCCATAGAGATAGAAGTCGTACCATTCAAAGAGAGTCCCGACGGATGAGGCAAGAATGACGCGTTTGACATTGACTACTTCTTCGGGCTGGCTGGCGGTGAGGTAGTCAGACGACATTCATCAACTCCTGAATTCGGGTGGGGGATACGGGCGGATTGTATTAGGACTGAACAAAGTAGAGAAAGCTCTGGAGATTTCCAAGAAGGAGAGGAGGGGAGTAGTGTCCTCAATTCAGCGGGCTCCAACGTATTAAGGAAGCGTCATGCTGAACTCGTTTCAGCATCTGACGTTCACAGACCCCGAACCTCAGCCAGTGGCTGATGGGCCTTCGGCCAAAACTTCGGGGTGACGGTTGCTTGGATATAGGACACTACCAGGAGGGGCACAGCGAACAAGCCGGCAGCGTACCGGGCTCATGAATTCAGCGTATAAGAATGTGCGTCGATTTTTTTTGCACTGAAGTCGTCGCCGGTCGCGTTTGCCGGCAAAGTTCCGTCGACGGGAAATTGCCCCGGGATGCCGCATGCAGGATTCGCGGCGCCGTTTGCAACGATGTTACGGGCAGGGGGGTTGTGAAAAGGTCTGTTGAGCAGGATGGAGCTCCAGGCAAAGGAGTGGTGCGCTGGGAGAGTCACTCCATCAATGGAAGTTGCCACCTTTGTGCATATCGACGATACGCCGATTTCGGGAGTTGTACCACGGTCGGGTTTTTCGTTGCGTCGAGCCACTGAAGCATGGCGAGGAACCTCGTTTCATCCATCGCCGTACATCCCGAGGTGGAACTGCCCGGGCCATCCCAAATGTGGAGAAATATACACGAACCACCGGCATCCCGCCGCGGCATTGCGTTGTGGTCAACCAATGCGCCCCATTTGTACGCCTCGCCGCTCAGTCGCATGTTCTCGTAACTCTTCCAGTCCGGCCGCTTCACCTGAAGACTGTCCACCA
>DATJYV010000037.1:0-17300 GCA_035499415.1 Bacteroidota bacterium | reverse complement strand
ATTCTGCATTTGTGTCGGCCTTATCGTCTAACGGTTTAGGACGTAGCCCTCTCAAGGCTAAAATACGGGTTCGATTCCCGTTAAGGCTACGAAGAATTGAAGATTTGAGAATGGTTGATTGTAGATTAACAGAAGCGGAATAACTTTTCGTATCATCATTCTTACTTCCTCATTCTGCATTTACCAGCGCCTGTAGCTCAATTGGATAGAGCATCAGCCTACGGAGCTGAGGGTTGGGGGTTCGAATCCCTCCAGGCGCACCAAGCGGAGAGCAATGTATTAATGTTCGATTGGGTGATGTGATACGTGGGTGTGTGCAGGACGGAATGGTTACCTCGCAACCGGGTCATCCAATTATCAGAATAACATTCCCAAGACCCGCCGCGCCTGTAGCTCAACTGGATAGAGCATCAGACTTCGGATCTGAGGGTTGGGGGTTCGAATCCCTCCAGGCGCACGAGATGTAAGGCCAGTTGGTAATTTTCGCTTGAGAAAATTCCGGTTGTCCGCTGGCGGAAATGACATCTGTAAAGTTACAACTTCACTCCTGATCGAAAATCGGAAATTTCCAGAACTTCTTTACTCAACGCACCTCCTCTTGTCTTCTCGCATCTGCTTCTCGCTCCCTCTTTTCCACGTTTGACATCCGCCCCTTGCATTTCTCCTTATTTGAACGCAGTTTGACCATGAAATGAGCTCCGGAAAGTTGTTCGACCTCTCGGGGAAAATTGCCGTCGTGACCGGCGGAAGCACGGGCCTCGGCCGCGGCATGGCGATGGGTTTGGCCGAATCCGGCGCGTCGATTGTCCTCGTGGACCATCGGATGCGGAAAGATACCGCAGAGGAACTTCGCGCGCGCGGACACGAGGTCATGACGCTGACGGCGGACCTTTCGGAGAACGATGCCCCGCAGGAGATTGTCAACAAAGTGCTGGAGCGTTTTAAACGGGTCGACATCCTCGTCAATAACGCCGGCATCATTCGACGCTCGGCCGCGACGAGTTTCACTGAAAAAGATTGGGATGACGTTCTTGCCCTCAATGCAAAATCCGTTTTCCTGCTCTGCCAGGCGGCAGCGCGGGATATGATGAAGCGGAAAAAGGGGAAGATCATCAACATCGCTTCGGTGCTCAGCTTCCAAGGGGGCATCAACGTCGTATCGTACGCCGCAAGCAAGGGAGCTGTCGGTCAAATGACCAAGGCGCTCGCGAACGAGTGGGCCCCCGAGGGAATCAACGTAAACGCCATCGCTCCGGGATATATGGTGACGGATAACACCGCGAAACTGCGGGAAGACAAGCTGCGATACCGGCAAATTACCGAGCGCATTCCTGCAGGGCGCTGGGGGGAGCCGAAGGACCTCGAGGGAGCCGTCGTGTTTCTTGCCTCCGACGCGTCCGACTACGTCCACGGACATGTTTTGCTCGTGGACGGCGGATGGACGGCGAGATAGACGATGCCCGGCGAGATTACAATCATTGCGCACGTGTGACCGCCATGAAGCCAAACCTTGCCATTGCAATATCCATTCTTGTCATCTCCTTCTCGAATGCTCAATCGGTTCGGGTCACAGTTACGAACCCGGGATTGGAGTGTTCGAACGAACCGGTGGTTCTTGTTTGGAAGAACATTGCCCCCCGGCTCGTCGGGGTGGACCTGAAAAAGCTCCGCCTGACCGATGACCACCAACGCTCTCTCGCCTTTCAGATCGACGACCTCGACGGCGACGGCACGCCTGATGAATTGGCCTTTACGGTGGACCTCGCCTCCCGGGAATCGAAATCCTTTCTCTTGACGGCCCTTGCCGATACGCTTGCGGCGCCCCTTGGCCCTCTCCGCACCGATGCAGAAGATTTCAAACGCGTGAACGGAATCTCGACTCTGGTTGACGACGACAACGGACCGGGAACTTTGCGAGGCGCGGGGCTTTATCCGTTCGACGGGGTTGGGTGGGAATCGGAATTGATTGCCTACCGGCTTTACCTTGACGAGAGGAATGCCATCGACCTTCAGGGGAAACGATTCCCGGCGCTTCACTGGAAATTCATCGCGACCAGCGGCGTCGATTATCAGCTGGACGCTTTCTGGGGCATGGACATTCTCCACATTGGACCCGCCCTCGGCGTCGGCGGGTTCGGGTTCTGGGTCAGCGATTCGGTCGTTCGCCCCACGCACCTCGACCATCGTCGATGTCGAATTATCGCGCGTGGACCGGTTCGCGCCGTCGTCCGCGTGGATTACGATGGATGGGAAATCGGGTCGGAGAAAGTCGACGTATCGTCCTTGCTCATCATCTATGCCGGCGACCGCGCGACCGAGCAGCGCCTCATTCTTCGTTCGCCCGGCACCAGAACCGTTGCCACCGGCATTGTCAAAAAGCCGGCTGCGATGACGAAATGGGACGACGCCGCAGGGGTCTTGTCGACGCTTGGCGTGCAATCCCGCGCCGACGATAGTCTCTTGATGGCTCTTGCGTTCGACCGTTCAACTCTCGTGCGGAGAGCCGAAAATGCTTCCGACCATCTGGTCCTCCTGAAGCTGGAAAACGGAAAACCTCTTCGGTATGCCATTGAGGCGATCTGGCAGGGGGAGGGTTCGTCGGTTTGGAGTGAGCGGTACCGGAGTGAGTCGATGAAGCGCGCAAGCAGGACGCTCAACGAACCAATAAGAGCAACGACCGAATGATCCGCCGCAGCCCTTTCTGTCGAGGAAGCTTCACATCGAGTTCTTGCAGCCGACCATGAACGCGGGCATGGCGCAGAAAGAAACGCGGTATCGCTGGAACATCTGCGCATTGCTTTTTTTTGCGACGACGATCAACTATGTCGACAGGCAGGTCCTTGGCATCCTCGCGCCGGTGCTCCAGAGAGATATCGGTTGGAACGAAATCGATTATGGGTATATCGTCACGGCGATCTCGGCCGGATACGCGATCGGTCTTCTCATTGCCGGCCGGCTCGTCGACCGCTTCGGAACCAAGCGCGGGTTTTCCTTTGCGATGGTTTTCTGGAGCATCGCGGCCATGGCGCACGCCCTCGCTCGCACAGTCCTCGGCTTCGGCGTTGCGCGATTTGCCCTCGGGCTGGGGGAGTCTGCAAATTTTCCGGCGTCGATCAAAAGCGTGGCGGAATGGTTCCCGAAGAAAGAACGGGCCCTCGCGACGGGGATATTTAATTCCGGGGCAAACATCGGCGCTCTCTTCGCGCCGCTGGTCGTTCCTTGGCTGACAATTTCCTATGGCTGGCAGTCCGCATTCATCGTCACCGGCGCGCTGGGCTTCATCTGGCTCGCGTTCTGGGTCCTTCTGTATGAGCATCCAGAGAAGCACAAGAGAGTTTCGGAGACAGAGCGTGCTTATATCCAGAGCGATCCGGTTGAACCCGAGGCAGTCAAGATTCCATGGCTGACGCTCCTTCGCTACCGCCAAACCTGGGCGTTTGTCATCGGAAAGTTTGCCACCGATCCCATCTGGTGGTTCTATCTTTACTGGCTCCCAAAATTTCTGAACAAGAATTACGGCCTGGACCTGAGCCAGCTCGGACTCCCTCTCGTCGTCATATACACGCTGACGTCCGTGGGGAGCGTCGGCGGCGGGTGGCTCTCGGGGGCGTTGATGAAACGCGGATGGACCGTCAACCGGAGCCGGAAAACGGTCATGCTGATCTGTGCCCTCGCGGTCCTGCCGATTGTCTTTGCGTCCGTCGTTTCGGAATTGTGGTTCGCCGTCGCGCTGATCGGACTTGCGGCCGCCGCACACCAGGGTTGGTCCGCCAATTTGTTCACCATGACGTCCGACATGTTCCCGAAGAAAGCCATCGGCTCGGTCGTCGGTTTGGGCGGCATGGTGGGAGCTGTGGGAGGCATGCTCTTTCAAACCGTCTCCGGGTACATCCTTGAGTGGACCGGCAGTTATTTGATTCTGTTCATAGTCTCCGGGCTGGCGTATCTCGGGACTCTTGGCATTATTCATCTCCTCGTTCCGACACTCGCGCCGGCGCCCCTGGCAACGGCCGATGTTGAGCGCACGGCATGACCGTCGGATTCTATGAATCATCGAACCACTTCAGAATGAACCAGGCGCACCGAAGGAATGTCTATGTCGTACGTTGACGATCTGTTCGATCTCCAGGGAAAAGTCGCCGTGGTCGTCGGAGGGAGCGGCGTCCTCGGCAGCAGCATGGCTGTCACCCTTGCCCGGGCATCAGCGAAGGTTGCCGTCGGTTACCATCTGAATCAGAAGAATGCCGCGGCGGTCGTTGACAGCATCCGGAAATCCGGCGGGACGGCGATGGCGGTCCAGCTCGATTCGAGCAGTCCCGACGGCTTCAAGAAAGGATGCGATTCAGTTCTGGCGATCTGGAAACGGGTGGATATTCTCGTGAATGCGCCCGGAGTCAATTCCTCAACGCCGGTGTTCGAGATATCGGATGATGAGTGGAGTAACATTCTCGATACGAATCTGAAAGGCGTATTCAATTCGTGCCGCACATTCGGGGCTGTGATGCTTTCTCAAAAGGGGGGCGGAAGCATCATCAACATATCGTCCGTCTCATCCGAGATCCCCCTATCAAAGGTTTTCACATACTCGATATCGAAAGCCGGCGTGAACAATATGACCAGGTTTCTTGCGCGCGAATGGGCAGGGAAGGGTGTACGGGTGAACGCCATCATGCCCGGCTTTTTTCCGGCAGAACAAAATCGCAAAATTCTGACCGACGAGCGACGGAAGTCGATCGTTGGCCATACCCCCATGGCACGTTACGGCGAGCCCGACGAACTTTCGGGGGCGCTCCTCTGGCTTGCATCGGAGAAAGCGTCATCGTACGTCACGGGGGCTATCGTGCCGGTGGACGGCGGCTTTACCGCCATGACCATCTGACCGCTCGGGGTCTTTGGGAAGATGGCGGACGGTCGCGGCAGGAGAGATGTAGATCTCATAGAAGACGAGCCAGAAGCAACATGCGTGTCGTGGTCGATAGGCAGAACCCGCTCGTTGTCGAAGCGTTCAGTGAGTTCGGTGAAGTTCAGCCCCTCCTTGCGCGGGCCATCACCACGGATGCCGTGAAAGAGGCGGAGATGGTCATCGTCCGGTCGGAAACGCGGGTCGACGCAGAACTTCTGGATGGAAGCAAAGTCCGGTTCGTCGGCACCGCGACGATTGGAACCGACCATGTCGACCTCGGTTACCTGAAGTCGCGGAACATCGGATTTGCAAGTGCTCCCGGCTCGAACGCGAACTCTGTCGCAGAATACATCATCGCGGCGCTCCTGACGCTGTCCGGGAAAAAGCAGATGGCGCTCGCGGGCAAAACGCTTGGCGTTGTCGGCGTCGGGAACGTCGGGAGCCGGGTCGTGCGTTATGCGCGCTCGCTGGGGATGAACGTGATGCAAAATGACCCGCCTCGTGAACGAGCATCAGGCGATTCTCAGTTTCGCCCTCTGCCCGAATTGATGGACGCCGATTTCATCACCCTCCATGTCCCGCTCGAGCGGAGCGGTTCCGACCCGACGTTTCATCTATTCGACTCGGCGGTCATCGGCCGCATGAAACGAGGGTCGGTTCTCTTGAATACCTCCCGCGGAGCCGTCGTTGACGGAGGTGCGCTGAATCGCGCCCTGGCGGAAGGCCGACTCGGGGGAGCCGTGCTCGACGTCTGGGAGGGAGAGCCGTCGATCGACTTCGATCTCGTCAAGCGGACAGACATCGCAACGCCCCACATCGCGGGCTACTCGTACGACGGAAAACTCAACGCCGTCAGGATGCTGTACTCCGCCGCGTGCACGCATTTTGGCCGGAGGGAATCATGGACTCCCGGAGCTTTGATCCCGAGGCCCATCGTTGAAGAGATCGGCCTCTCGCCGGCCACCGGGGTTCTCGAGATGAACCTCGGAAAGGTCGTTGCGAAGTGCTACAACATTCTTGCGGACGATGCGCTCCTCCGCAGGGTCGCGTCAAACTCCGTTCAAGATCGCGGATCCGCGTTCAGCCGGCTCCGGGCGGAATATGGCGTCCGCCGGGAGTTCTTCAATACGACCGTGACGATTCCGGCTTCGAACGCGGGTCTGACCGAGGCGCTCCGCGCAATCGGGTTCAAGGTTTCAGTCATGTCAAACTAAAACGAATCGTGGTCGTCGGCAAAAGCATCATACCGCGGGAAAGAGAATCCGAGGAAGTCTTCGGCCTTGCGGAGCTGGCCTTGAGCCAGCTCTCCTTCGACGGAAAGCGGGTTCTCGTTATCGTGCCGGATACAACTCGCCACGCACGGCTCCCACTCTTCTACAAGCTGCTGTATACAATTCTCGGTCCGCGGGTTCGTTCTCTCGACGTTCTGGTGGCGACGGGGACGCACCGTCCCATGGAGATGGAAAGAATTCACGCACACCTGGGAATGAGCGGAGACGAGCATCGGTCGGCCTACACGAAGACAAAATTCTACAACCATGCGCACGACGACCCGAAGCAGTTGCGGGTGATCGGTACGATCTCCGCGTCCGAGATGTCGACGCTTTCCCAGGGTCTGTTCAACGAACCCGTCGATATTACGGTCAACAAGCGCATTTTTCAGTACGACCATCTCATTCTCCTCAGCCCGGTCGTTCCGCACGAGACCGTGGGCTTCTCCGGGGGAAACAAGTATTTCTTCCCGGGTATCGGCGGATCCGAAATCATCCAAACCTTTCACTGGATAGGAGCGCTCATCACGAACCCCGTCGTGAACGGCGTGAAAGACACGCTCGTCCGCCGGGTGATCGACCGCTCGGCTCAGTTCGTTCACGTTCCAACCCTCTGCTTTGCCTACGTCGTCGACGAGCACGCGGTGGCATCGCTGTTCATCGGTTCTCCCGAGGAGTCGTGGAGTCTCGCGGCCGATTGTTCGATGAAAGCGCACATCAAGTATGTCGACCATCCATACAAACGGGTGCTCGGCATTGCGCCTTCGATCTACGAGGACATCTGGGTTGCGGGGAAAGTAATGTACAAACACGAGCCCATCATCGCGGATGGCGGCGAAGTCATCATTTATGCCCCTCACATCACGGAGCTGTCGTATACGCACGGGAATGCGATCAAGAAAATCGGCTATCATGTACGCGACTACTTCGTCAAGCAGTGGGATCGATTCTCGAAAATGCCCAAGCTCATCCTGGCTCATTCGACGAACGTCCGCGGCATCGGTTCGTTCGAGAACGGCGTCGAGGTCCCGAGAATCAAAGTAACCCTCGCGACGGCGATTCCAAAGGAGGTCTGCAACGGAGTCAACCTCGACTACGTGGACCCGCGCGACGTTGACATTGCGCAGTGGAAAGACCGGCAGAACGGCGACGAACTCGTCGTGGAAAATGCGGGACAATTGCTGTATCGATTGAAGGAATAGGAAGATGACAATTGAAAAATATTCCATGGGGATTGGCGATCGGTTCGAGCATCAGGGTTCGGCACAACTTGCCGCCTTCGTCGAGGCGCGCAAGCGCGGCGTCGAGGTCGTACCCGTTTGGAACAAATCCAACCGCGAGCACCTCATCATCGGGACGAAGCCATCCAACGTCCGCACGGAAGCGGACAGCGCGGTCAAAGAACTTGGATGGCGGCACTCGTACTATGTCGACGCCGACCACGTGGGGATCGGCAACGTCGACGGCTTCATCGAGCCGAGCAATTATTTTACGCTCGATGTCGCCGACTTCATCGGCAAGCCGCCGGCGGGAGATGAGCTCGCACGTTTCGTCCGTACATGGAAAAAGTACGCCGGGAACATCAAGGTTCCCCGAATCGAGGAGTCATTCACGGTGACGGAGGCGACCATAGAGGACGTTGGAAGGAAATATCTCTTCGCGGTGCGCGAAGCGGGGAAGACCTATCGGCATATCGAGACACGCAAGGGGAAGGGAAATTTCGTCACCGAAGTTTCAATGGACGAAACCGACGCTCCGCAGAGTCCCATCGAGCTGTTTTTTATCCTCGGCGCCCTCGCAGAAGAATCCGTCCCACTCCAAACCATCGCGCCGAAGTTCACCGGCAAGTTTCTCAAGGGGGTCGACTACGCCGGCGACCTTCGCCGGTTCGAGAAAGAGTTCGAGCAGGATGTCGCGGTGATTGCGTTTGCCGCGAAGGAGTTTTCGCTCCCCGGAAACCTCAAGATCAGCGTCCACTCGGGGAGCGACAAGTTTTCGATCTATCCGGCTGTCAACCGGACGATTCGAAAACTCGATGCGGGGCTTCATCTGAAAACGGCGGGCACGACATGGCTGGAAGAAGTGATCGGGCTTGCCAAAACGGGAGGCAACGGATTGACGATGGCGAAGGAAATCTACGCCGAATCGTACCGGCGATTCGATGAATTTGCGAAGCCGTATCGAACGGTCATCGAGATCGATGCGGCAAAGCTCCCCGCGCCGGAAACAGTCGGACGGTGGAGCGCGGATGACTTTGTGCGGGCGCTCCAGCACGACCGGACGTGTCCGTCGTACAATACCTCTCTGCGCCAACTCATCCACATCGGATACAAGGTGGCTGCGGAAATGGGGCCGCGATTCCTGGAGGCGCTCGAGGGGTCGAAGAACACGGTTGCCCCGGGTGTGACGGAAAATCTCTTCACCAGGCATCTGGAAAAAATTTTTCTGAATGGAGATTAACATGAAACGCGAACCAGGTACTGAGGAGCGGCGGCATGAGTAATGGCTTGAACATCCGTCCGGAAGGGGAAATCGACCTTCTCTCGCTCGGGGCACTCGTGCATCGGCTTGACCCCGGAGTGATTCCGTTCCGGAAGGCAGCGGCGTGCGCGATCCATGTGAGCGGCGGCGAGTTCAACGTCGCTGCGAATCTTTCGGATTGCTTTCGGATGAAGACCGCGATTGCCACCGCCATGGTCGATTATCCCATCGGCGACCTGATCGCCGAGCGCGTTCGGGCGATGGGCGTACGCCCGTTCTACAGGCATTTCAAACACAACGGGGTGAACGGGCCCAATATGGCGACGGTCTACAGCGACCGCGGCCAGGGTGTCCGGCCGCCCGTGGTGTTCTACAACCGTTCCAATGAAGCTGCGGCTCAGCTCAAGCCGGGGGATTTCGATTGGAAGAAGATCTTCGACGGAGGCGTGCGATGGTTTCACAGCGGCGGCATATTTGCGGCGCTCTCTCAAACCACCGGCGAGCTGATCATCGAAGCCATGAAGGCGGCAAAGGCCTCGGGGTCCATCGTGAGCTTTGACCTGAATTTCAGGGAGAAACTCTGGAACATCTGGGGAGGCGAGAAAAAGGCGGTTGAAGTCGTCGCGCGGATCGTGGAAAATGCGGACGTCCTTGTCGGAAACGAAGAAGACCTTCAGAAGGGCCTGGGAATTCCCGGTCCCGCGACGGCGGCGAAATCGAAACTCGACCCCGGCGCCTTTTTTGCAATGATCGACCACGTCGTGAAGAAATATCCCAACGTCCAGGTTGTTGCGACGACATTGCGCGAAGTTCATTCATCGAATCGACACAGCTGGAGTGCGGTCGCATGGATGGGAGGAAAAACGTACACGGCGCCAACATGCGAGCTGGATGTGCTGGACCGCGTCGGCGGGGGAGACGGATTCGCGAGCGGATTTTTTTACGGACTGCTGGCAGGCGAGCCGCCGGAGGAAGCCGTGAAGCTGGGCTGGTCGCACGGCGCCCTGGTGACGACATTTCCCGGTGATACGACGATGTCGACCGTCGAGCAGGTCCGGGCATTTGCGAAGGGCGGTTCCGCGCGGATACAGCGTTAGAAAAATCCCGGTGTCATGAATCAGAAAATCCCGAACGAAGAACAGGAGCGATGCCTCAGATGAAGATCGGAATGGTTGGATTAGGGCGAATGGGAGCGAACATGTCGGAACGACTTATCCGGGGAGGGCATCAAGTCGTTGCGTACGACCGGAGTGAGGAAGCGGTCCGGGCGGTTGCAGGGAAAGGTGCGACACCTGCGAACTCGCCTGCGGAACTGGCAGGCAAACTCGAGCCGATGCGGATCGTCTGGATCATGGTCCCATCCGGCAAACCGGTCGATGAGACGATCGACGAGCTTTCGACGAAACTCGAGCGCGGCGCGGTCATCATCGACGGCGGCAATTCGAATTACAAAGAGACGATGGATCGGGGAACGAGGGTGAAACAGATGGGATTTGAGTATGTGGATGTGGGAACGAGCGGAGGGGTCTGGGGATTGAAGGAAGGATACAGCATGATGATCGGCGGTGAGAAAGGAGTAGTGGAGAAACTCCGGCCCATATTCGAGACGCTCGCTCCCGGACCTTCGCGCGGATGGGGGCATGTCGGCCCCGGCGGGGCGGGACACTTCGTAAAAATGATTCACAACGGAATCGAATATGGTTTGATGCAGGCGTACGCCGAGGGATTTGCAATCCTGGAAAAGAAAAAGGAATTCAACTTGAACCTTCAGCAGATTGCGGAAATCTGGCGGTCTGGAAGCGTCGTCCGTTCCTGGCTTCTCGACCTGACGTCGGATGCGCTCAAAGAGAACCCGACGCTCGAATCAATAGCGCCGTACGTTTCGGACTCCGGCGAGGGACGTTGGACGGTCGCAGAAGCGGTCGAGCTCGATGTCCCGGCTCCGATCATCACCCTTTCACTAATCCAGCGATTCCGCTCACGTGTCTCGGATTCTTTCGCAGACAAGCTCCTCGCGGCGATGAGGCAGAAATTCGGCGGCCACGCGGTCAAGTCCAGGTAAGGCCGAGTGTAAAGACGTATTGATTGGGTGACAACCCCGTCGTATATTTGACCGGCGCTCCATCGAACGCTTCATGAATCTCACTTCCCCGAGACCTGCCAGCAAATAGAATTCTGTGGGCGAGCATCCATCAGTTCGGATTTCCCGGGTAAACCTCCAATTCCGCGACCTTCCGCTTCCGTCGTATGCGACCGAGGGGGCGTCGGGCATGGACATCTGCGCCGCCGTGTCCGAAGACCTCCGGGTCATGCCGGGACAGACCGTGCTCGTTCCGACCGGATTCGCAATCGAGCTTGCACCCGGCTTTGAGGCCCAAGTCCGTCCTCGAAGCGGATTGGCCATCCGACACGGTATCACGCTCCTGAACTCTCCCGGCACGATCGATTCCGATTATCGCGGCGAAATCAAGATCGTACTGACCAACCTCGGCTCCGACCCGTTCACGATTCATCGCGGAGACCGGATTGCACAGATGGTTGTCAGCAGATACGAACGTGTTCAGTGGGATGAAGTGAAATCACTGAAGGAATCGGTCCGGGGTGACGGAGGGTTTGGCCACACGGGAATTAACAAGAAGGCATCGCATGGCGGCTCGTCGTCGAAAAGTTGAGAGGGACCTTCCCTGGGATTCACTCTTTGCGTCCCTCGGGCGCATCGAAGTGGTGCTCCTCGTCGGTGGCGTCCTCCTCGTCCTCGTGCTTATTTACACCATCCAGTCAATCCTTTCCCCGTTTCTTGTCCTTGGGGCGATTCTCTTCATCCTCTATCCCCTGCGACGCTACATGCTCGCGAGGAACGTCATGTGGCTGTCGATTATTCTGTTCTCGCTCTGGTTCCTTCACTCCATCTCGAACATCCTGGCTCCCTTCATCGTCTCGCTGATATTTGCGTACGTCATGACGCCGGCGGTCGATGCTCTCGAACGATTCCGGATACCACGATGGGTGAGCTCGCTCGTCCTCATCCTCCTGTTCATCACCGGTATCTCGCTCATTCTCTTTTTCGTCCTGCCGGTCGCGCTTTCACAATTTGAGGGAGTGCTCGACACCATTACGCACATCATCGCCGATTTCCGGAATTCCATCGGAGACAGTAATTTCGCCCGCCTCCTCCAGCGCTACGGTGTCTCGCCCGAAGAAGTAAAAAATCTGGTCTCCAACCAGTTGACGCCGAAGGTTGAAGACATTCTAAAGGGCCTCCTGTCTGCAATCGTGACCCTCGTGAGCAGCATCTCCGGCCTTCTGACGCAAGTCTTTTATATCATCCTCGTCCCGTTCCTCACGTTCTACATTCTTGCGGATTTTCCGAAGATCAGTCATCGGTTCCGCATGCTCTTCCCGCGCAGGATTCGCGACCAGGTGGGAGAGTACATGGATCAGGCCGACGACCTGATCGGCCGGTATCTGCGCGGCGCCATCACCGTCGCGCTCCTCCAGGGTATCGCCGTATCCGTGCTTTTTTCGATTTTCGAGATCAAATACGCGCTCCTCCTCGGCCTGCTTGCGGCGCTGTTCGACCTCGTGCCGTATTTCGGCCTGATCATGCTCATGATCGTTGCCATGATCGTCGCGACGTTCAGCGAACCTCCCATTGTTCCCAAAGTGGTCATTTCCCTCGCGTCCATCTGGGTACTTCACATCATCGAACTCGTTTTCCTCTCGCCGCGCATCGTCGGCAGGAAGGTCGGGGTCCATCCGCTCCTCATCATCCTTTCGCTCCTCGTCTTCATGTACTTTCTCGGGTTCGTCGGCTTGCTGATTGCCGTCCCCTCCACGGCACTCATCATTCTCTTCGTGCGCGATTGGGAGAATCGGCGGCGCAGCCCGTCACTCCGCGCGGTCGAATCCCCCACATCCGGCGTTTGAATGGCCGGTACCCTGTATCTCGTCGCGACGCCGATCGGAAACCCCGAGGACATGACGTTCCGCGCACTGCGGATTCTCAGGGAAGTCGACGTCGTGGTCTTTGAGGAACGGAAGGAAGGGGGAAGATTGCTCAGCCACTTCGGCATCGAAAAGCCGCTCGAAAGTCTCAATGAGCACAACGAGTCGGCGGCAACCCAGGTTATTATCGCGAAACTCAAAGAGGGGAAATCGGTAGGACTGATCTCAGACGCAGGAACGCCGGTCTTCTCCGACCCGGGCCAATCGCTGGTTCAACGCGCCATTCAGGAAGGGATCAAAATTGTCCCCGTCCCCGGAGCATCATCGCTCCTCCCCGCACTCATCGTCTCCGGCTTTTCACTCGACCGTTTCATGTTCTACGGATTTCTTTCGCCCAAGCGCGAAAGACGGATCCGCGAGCTCCAACTCTTGCGCCGGGAGTCGCGCACGATGGTCTTCATGGACACGCCGTACCGGCTGATTCAGGTGGTGAGGGACATCTCGGAGACCATTGGAAGCGGAAGGAGGATGTGCGTGGCGTTCGACCTCACGCTGCCGACCGAAGAGATCGTCCACGGGACTTCCGGCGAACTCTATCAACGCTTCCTGAAGGACGAGAAGAAGGCCGAATTTGTTATTGTCGTCGAAGGGGCCGCGGACTGAGGTGCCGGACGGTCGGAGCGGTGTCCTGCTTCCGGGAGAACTGCGCGCTACGGAATGAGTACGGCCGACGCGATCACGGTCGTCCACAGGCCGTTCTTGTCCCCCTCGGCCGACTGAGTAATATTGAAGGTGCGGATGATCTTCCCCGACATCTTGAAAATCTTTTCCCGTTCGTCCCACGCCGTGTTTGAATCGAACTGCACGCCGAGCGTCGTCGCCAGCATCGTCGCCGCGAGGTCCTCCGCATAGTCGCCCGCCCGTTCGTCTGTTTCCCCGTAGGGATGATGCTCCGAAAGATAGCCGTACTGCGTCTCGTCGCTTGGCTGGGCGACGCCGATGGATGCCGCGATGAGCCGGTTGGGCTCGTTCGTCGCGTTGCGCGCCATGACGCAAAACGTGATTCCCCCGGCCTGAAGAAACTTCAGCCCCTCGTCTTTCGGAATCCGTTTACAGCCCGGCGGATAGATGCTCGAGACCGTGACGATGTTGCACTTCTCGATTCCGGCATCCCGCAACGCCAGCTCGAACGACTGAAGATAGTCCTTGTGTCTTCCGACGCCTTTCGTAAAAAACATTTTCGTGGGGACGAACAATTTCGTATCTCCGATTTTTGTTGTGGGGAGGGTTTGCTTTTCGCTTCAGGATTTTACGATTTTGAGGAATTTCCTTTTCCCGACCTTCAGGATGAACTCTTCCTTCTTCGGAAGCGGGTCGTTGTACGCCGCTACGCGCGCTCCGTCAACCGTAACGCCGCCCTGCTCGATCAACCGCCGCGCGTCGCCTTTGGATGACGCGAGCTTCGTCTCCACCATCAGGTCCGAAATTGTCATCGCGCCGTTGGACGTTTTCAGCGTGAACGCATCCACCGAATCGGGGACCTGCTTTTCGATGAATATGCGGTCGAATTCCTCTTCCGCCTTCTGAGCCGCCCCGGCGGAATGATACAATGTCACGAGCGTTCGCGCGAGCTTCCTTTTGATATCACGCGGATTCACCTTCGTATCCTTCATCTCAACCTTGATCTTTCCCAATTCCTTGCCCGACACGTCCGTCGTCAGCTCGAAGTACGTGTAGATCAGCGTGTCGGGTATTCGAAGCGTCTTCCCGTAAATTTCCTTCGGACTCTCACTGATGCCGATATAATTGTCGAGGGACTTGCTCATCTTCTCCACACCGTCGGTGCCGGGCAGGATGGGCATCGTCAGGATCACCTGCGCGGGCTGCCCGTATTCACGCTGGATATCGCGGCCGACGAGGAGGTTGAATTTCTGGTCCGTGCCGCCCAGCTCGACGTCCGAATGAATGGCGACGGAGTCCATGGCCTGGGCCAGCGGGTAGAGCATCTCGTGCAGACTGATCGGTTCGCCCGCCTTAAACCGCATGGTGAAATCGTCGCGCTCGAGCATTCTCGCGACGGTAAACTTGCTCGCCAATCGCACGACATCGGCGAACGCCATCTTGCCCAGCCATTCCGAATTATAGAACATCGTGATCCGCTGAGCGGACAAAATTCTCGTCGCCTGCTCGAAGTACGTCTGTCCGAATCTTCGTGTTTCATCGAGTGAAAGGGAAGGCCGGGTTTTGTTTCTTCCCGACGGATCGCCGATCATCCCGGTGAAATCCCCGATGATCAGTACTGCCTGATGTCCCAGATCCTGAAACTGGCGCAGTTTTCGGAGGACGACGGAATGGCCGAGGTGAAGGTCGGGCCGGCTCGGGTCGCATCCGAGCTTGATGTTGAGGGGCTTCTGTGATTTGATGGACGTCTCGAGTTTCTTCACGAGGTCGTCTTCCGGGATTATTTCGGAGACGCCCCGCTTGATAACGTCCATCTGTTCGTTGAGCGGAGGGAACAATTTCTAGGTCAGACTCCTTTTCATACTGCGGGCAACCTGCCGGCGCGCATCGCGCTCCTTGATCGCCTCACGCTTGTCATAACTCTTTTTTCCGCGGGCAACGGCGAGTTCCACTTTTGCGTACGGTCCTTTGAAGTAGATGGAGAGGGGAATGAGGGCGAGACCTTTTTCTGCCACGCGCGAAAGGAGTTTGCGAATCTGTTTCTTCTGGATGAGAAGTTTCCGCGTCCTGAGCGGATCGTGGTTATTGCGGTTCCCCTGCTCGTACGGGCTGATGTGCATCCCGAGCAGCCACACTTCTCCGCCCTTGATGAGCGCGTAACTGTCGAGAAGGTTGGCGTTTCCGCGGCGGAGGGACTTGACCTCGGTGCCGCGCAGGACGATTCCGGCTTCGAGCGTTTCGACGATCTGATAGTTGTGTCGCGCCTTCCGATTCGAAACGATGAGGCGTTGTTCGCTCTCGGCCATGCCGCAAAAAAATTTGAACCTAACTTAAAGGAAAAGTGGACAAGAATCAAACAAGCGGACGGGCCGATGTGAATATTCCGGCAGTCCCTGAGCGAAGAAATTTTGCTTCACGGCGCCCGTAACGATGTTCAGCTCGAAGAGCTCAGCACCTACCCACGCGGACTCGCCGGTGTGTGGGAGAATACTGGGCGTCCGATTCTAAGATGATCGGAGGGGGGGCGCTTTGCCTTTCAGGGCTGTTATGACTATATTATCACGCTTTTTCGCATTTCTACGACGCGCGAAATTGCCAAACTGAGTATCCGAAAGGCATTCAATGGCTGAGAAACAATTCGACGTTACGGTAATTGGCAGCGGTCCGGGCGGATACGTCGCCGCCATTCGTGCGGCTCAAGGCGGGAAAAAGGTTGGTATTATCGAGCGCGACCGTCTCGGGGGAATCTGCCTGAATTGGGGCTGCATTCCTTCCAAAGCGCTGCTCAAGAGCGCCGAAGTGTTCAATCTCTTCAAGAAGTCGGAGGAGTTCGGTATCACTTCGAAGGACGTGAAGTTCGATTTCTCGAAAATCATTCAGAGGAGTCGGGACGTGGCCGATCGTCAGTCGAAGGGGGTGGAATACCTCATGAAGAAAAATAAAATCGAGGTCGTGCCCGGAAGCGGGAAAATCGTCTCGAAGAACAAGATTGAAGTGAGCAATGGGGGAAAGGTGACGGACACGGTCAACACCAAAAGTATCATACTTGCGACGGGAGCAAGGGCGAGGTCAATTCCCGGCGTGACGATCGACAGGAAGAAAATAGTGAGCAGCACGGAAGCGATGATTCTTCCCGAGCTCCCCAAAGCCCTCGTTGTCATCGGCGGAGGGGCGATCGGAATCGAATTCGCATATTTCTACGGTTCCCTCGGAACGAAGGTCACGGTTGTCGAGATGATGCCGAGCATTCTCCCGATTGAGGACAAAGAGATCACGAAAATTCTTGAATCGAGTCTGAAGAAGATGGGGATCGAAATTCTCACGGCCGCCAAAGTGGAAGGGGTGAAGGTGGATAAAGATGTCGTCGTGACCGTTTCGACAAAAGAAGGGAAGACCGACGTCAAGGGGGACATTGCGTTGATGGCGGTTGGAGTTCAGGGAAATGTGGAAAATATCGGCCTGGAATCGATCGGCGTGAAAGTCGACCGGGGTTTCGTTGTCGTCAATGAGTTCATGCAGACGAATGTAGCGGGAGTCTACGCGATTGGCGACGTTGCCGGCCCTCCGCTTCTGGCTCATGTTGCCTCGCATGAAGGGATGGTCGCAGCCGACCATCTCAACGGAAAGGCGAAGCACGGAATCGACAAGAACAACGTTCCGAGTTGCACGTACTGCATTCCTCAAGTCGCAAGCGTCGGAATGACGGAGGAGGCCGCGATCGCCAAGGGATACAAAGTGAAGGTTGGAAGATTTCCATACAGGCCACTGGGAAAATCTGTTGCGACGGGAGAGACCGTTGGGACAATGAAGCTCGTGTTCGACGAGAAGTACGGAGAATTGCTTGGAGCGCACATTGTCGGCGCCGATGCGACCGAGCTGATCGCAGAATTGGGAATGGCGAAAGCGCTCGAAACGACGTGGGAGGAGATTTTCAACACCATGCACGCGCACCCGACGCTTTCGGAGGGAATCATGGAAGCCGCGGGAGAGGCGTTTGGAGCAGCGATTAATATCTGACT
>DATJYV010000036.1:0-9483 GCA_035499415.1 Bacteroidota bacterium | reverse complement strand
TAGCTCTCGAGTCGACCGAGAAAGCTCAGATATGCGCTCGACCACTCCGCGGGATTTCCGGGCTGGGATTTGCCGAGGAGTTCCTGAAAAATTCTTGACACGTCGACGGCGATCTTCTGCTTTCCCTCTTCAAGGACGGCGTCGGCGTCGGAGGAGTAAAAAGCTTTCAGATGACGGATCTCCTGGCGGACGCGGGACTCGGGTCCCTTGTGGACAAAATAGGCGACATCGGTCTTGCTGCCACCGGATGTTTCGTAGATCAGGAGGTTCCACCGCTCCATCACCGCGCGGAAATCTTTTTCGTTCTGGCACTGGTCGGTCGGAAGACGGCCGGCCGCCTGCTCCGTGGCCAGCGAATTGCGGAAGAGCGCATTCACCCCCATGAATTGCGAAACCAGATTGAGGTCCGTGCGGTAGCCGATCGACCGTTGCGCGGCGACAAAAATCTCGTGCTCGAAATTACGCTCGCCGGCCGGAGGTTTTCCCCCCTGTTGCCGGGCCAGCATTTTCATCTTCAGCTCGAGTTCGTGGTCCACTTTTGCCGGCGCATCGGCACGGGGGGCCGAATCGGGCAGCGCCATTTTCCCGGCGACCGTGAGGAGCTTTGCCCGCTGTTCCCAGTCGAGGTCGTCGAACCTCTTCACCGCCGAGGTCAGGACGGGCTGCTTCTGGTCCGCCTCCGCCTGAAGGAGGAGCAGGAGTTTCGCGAAGAGCCGTTCGTGATAAATCGTCCGCAGGTGCGAGAGGTCGACGAGGACGTACAAATCCTCCTCGACGCTTGAAAGAACGCTGTTGAGGAGCCGGAGGACTTCACGGTCTCCCGCTTTCCGGTCGTCGATGGCTCGCATCGAATAGTCGACCCCGGCCATCGTCGTGTCGAAAACGATCGCGCGCTTGCGCCTTCCCGTAAATGTTGCGGGAGTTCCCACCTCGACGTTCCGAATCCCGTTCAGCCGGAGTTGCAGCTTTGTGTACAGCGTCGGCCCGTCGAACGGGAGGATGACGCCGACGTCTCCCGCTGCACGGTTCGGCTCCATCAACGCGTGCTTGACGCACTCGACCGTCTTTTTGGTCTGCTGGTCGTTGAACGGGAGCATCCTCTTTCGTCCGGCGTATTGGCGGCACTTCGATTTCAGCTCCGTCGTATCGATAAAGTAAATCTTGCCCCGCGCCTTCGGCGACGCGAAGACGTTGACCTTGTCGTCGAACAGCACGGACCCCATGAAGAGCGAGAGCTTCGGCGTCGTGGCAAAATGAGACGAAAGGAAAACGACCCACCGGGCGTTTTTTTCGGACCATTCGAACAACCGGCTCAGTTCGTCGGTTGCTGCGAGAAAGAGGAAAATATCCCTGCGGAGCCATTGGTCGGCTTGCTCGCTCCGGGACAAGACCGAGGGTCCCGTCTGGAATGGGTCGCCGGCGATGACGAGCTTTTCCCTGGCGAGGGAGGCGAGTGCGGCGAGCGTCGCAAGGTCGATCATCTGGGCGTCGTCGACCAGGACGAGGTCGAACTGAATTCCTTTGAGCGACGGGTCGACAAGCACGGTGGAGGTGCTCGTGGCGACAAAACTCTTTGTCCGGAGCAGTTCTGCCTCGTTGACGGCCGTGTATTCCTGCACCGCCTGCCGGACGACATCGATTCCCCCCAACTCTTCCATCCGCTTGACGGCCAGACGGTATGCCTGCAGCTCCTCGACTTTGACCGGACTGTCCAGTTCGAGCCGCGTTACTTCGTTGGTCATCGACTGGTGGAGCGATTGCAATCGTTTTTGCGCCTGCTGCTTCTCCGCGAGCTGCTTTTGCACGGCGGCAAGTTCGTCCTTCGACATTCCCTTCTTGAGCCGTTCGAGCATCGATGCCTGCTGCTGCTGTGTCAGGGCCGCGCGGAGCCGCTCGACCTCTTTCGAGACGACGTCAAGCTGTTTCTTCGCCTCTGCCATCTTTTCGCGGATGTCCTGGGTGCGCTGGTAAAAATCCTCGTGCAGCACCTGTTTGATCTTCACGCGCTCGAACTCCGCGATCAGCTGCGCCCGTTCCTGGAACGTCTTGCGTTTCTCTTCGCGCATCCGCTCGACCTGATGCTCGAAGGAGAACGGCGTCAGGCCGGGAATGTTCACGAGGGATGGGAGGTCGACCCGGGCTGCGATCGTCTCCATCGAAAGCCCGAGCTGTTTTCCCACGTCGACAACCTGCAGAAGCGTCTGGTCGACGGCGTCGTTTTCCGGCGCGAGGAACAGAACTTTCTTGCCCCCCTTCAGATAATTTGCCGCAGCCAGAGAGAGCGTGTGCGATTTGCCCGAGTGGATCGGCCCCCAGAGGATGGTCACCTTGTTCTGAAAGATCTTGCGTACCGCATCGAGCTGGTCGGGGGGCGTGTTGGGGATGGGATGCGGCTCGAAGCCGACCGCGTGAACATTTGCCTCATCGAAAGGCCGGAACAACAACGCAGCCGTGGACGACCCGCCGGCGGACGATTGGAGGCGGTCGATGACGGGACGGATCTCCTCTTCGTAGCTCCACGAACAACGAATCTCCGGAAGCACCGGGCCGAAATCCCGGTCGACGGCGATCGTGATATATTGGTTCTCCAGGGCGATGATATTCCCGTCTGCCCTCATCGGTTCGCGCTGGCCGAACGTGAATGTTGCACGCTCGATGGGACGCGGGAAAACATCCTCGGGAATTTCAAACCGGTAATAGAATCTGCCCGCGAATGTGCCCACGAGCTCGCCGCTGCAAAGCGTGACGGCGGACCGGGCGCTCTGGAGCTCCTTCAATTCCTGAGCAATGGCGTCGGCGAGGGTGGAGATCGAGGGGGGACCCGGAGTCGCCTGCGAAGCGGCGTTCATGAGGAGAGATGGATGATTGTGCAAGGTAGGAGAAATGTGGAAAAAAGCAAGACGAGGAATCAGGCGTTCAGCAGTCAGTTGACAGCTTATACGTCTCTATCGGGACGACGATTTATTTTGTGGCTGCCTATCCGAGTTGATCGCCGACAGGTGAGCGCTGTTGGCCAATCCCCGACATTAAAAGTAAAGGCGAGGATCGCTCCTCGCCTTCATCGCGAAAGATACTGAAATCTCTTACGGCTTGTCCGGCAACTCCTGAAATGCGTCGCCGAAAAGCTCGTCCGCCACCGCGGATGAATCAAAGAATTCTTTGAATTCCATCCCGCTCAATCTTTTCTTCCGAAAATAAATGAGAAGCGCAGAAATTGCAGCCCCTGCGACGATGCCCAGCACCACGTACTTCTTCATAAGGTCCCCGCTGCGAAACGGTGAACAGGAATTGTTTTTGTTACATCCTAATATAATTTTTTTTCGATAAAAAGAAAGCAGCCGCGAAGAACTTCTCGATTTCTTAATACGAAGCTAACGCTCGATCCATGACGCCTGCCCCTTGTCAAACTCCGGCCTGATGACCTGAGCCGGATACGGGAAGACCGCGGCATGCACCCAGGTTGAATCGTTGTAATCGACCCCCGACCAGTCTCCGGCCGGGCGGTCCGTGACCCGCCATGACTGGTCTGAAAGCACCGGAACCGTCGCGGCACCCGATCGAATAATACCGTCAATGTTGAGCCCCGCGGACCCGAATTGATCGTAATTCTCGGCCTCCGCCGCAATCACATTTATCCCCTTCACAAGAAACGGCGAGATATTCCACATCTTCACCCTCTGCGACTCCACCGTCAGCGAGAGTGATCTCCGTGCGGTCACCTGGCCGAGTTCCTTGCCGTTGAAATAGACCTTCACACGCGTGTCCCCGATCAGCTGAAGCCACCCCGAGTCACTTGCGTCAGGTACGTCAACCGTCTTCCGAAAATAGGCGGTTCGGACCTGCACCGCGGACGAGTCTCTCCAGCGTGGATGCGCGTTCGGATGGTAAATCCAGGAGCTTTCGATGAGCGGGTCGACCCACAGCTGCCGATTTTTTACCTGGTCTCTTTTTTCATTCCAGTATTCCGCCTGCCGGTCATATCGCGCGAGGAGGAGGCCCAGGTTTGCGTCCACGTTGGTTGTTAACCACATACGTCGGAACTCTTCCTTCAGTTTCATCAAATCCGGAACGACGGAATCCGACAGTGCAATGACCGCGGACGAAAGAGAGTCGGCATTCGCCGCAGGCGGAGCGTTTTCGGTCAGCGAACGGATTGCGATTCCCGCCTTGAGCTTCTCCTCAAACCACTCGTTGAGGTGGGTGATGAATCTGAGGTACTCAACATGGTCCCGGTTTCTCGTTGCGACCGACGAAATCTTCTCCAGCAAATCCTGCGCGAGCGGCATTGTCGATTCGATGCTTTGAATTCTCCACAACGGGTTGACGGGATTCTGCCGCAAGGGGAGCATCGGATGACGCCACAGTTCGTGCCACTCCATCTGGTTCAAGGGGTCGGAAAGAATCGCGTAGACCGACCGGGCGGGTTCCACGGCGAGAGGGGAACCGAAGAAGTCGAGGAAGAAATTTTTGCTGAATTGCACCTGGTCCGCGTCAGCGGGATGCCACGCACACTCCGCCGTCCACGCGTAGCCGTAATAGTTGAGCTCCCGAAGCGCCTCGCCGCCGTAGTCGTTCCAGTTGGAGGTGAGGATTCCCTGGGCGCCATTCAGATATCCGTCTTCGTTGAACTGCCGCACGTTTGCAAACGTGTTGACATAATTCGGAAAGGGTCCGGTGAAATTCTCCACGGCGGGAGAAACGATAAACGGGAAGCCGGCATCCTTGAACGTGACGGCGCTCGGATAGTGCCATCCGACCCAGTACTGCCAGTCCACGATGACCACGTCCTTCGGAATTTTGTCGAGGATCGTCGGATTGTTCAGAATGACGTCGCCGTACATGACCGGCTTCTTGTGGTACTTGCGAACGATGTCGAAGACGCGTTTGTAATGCTCGGCATGCACCGTTGCAATGTCGCTTGCGGCGACACGCTGCTTCGACGCGCCGAGGCCGACGTCCCACGACTCATCGGCGCCCATATTAAAGTAGGGAGAACTGAATGCCGCGCAGAGTTCGCCGATCATCTCGTCGAGAAGCGCGTACACCCGCTCGTCCGAGACGTTTAAGGTGTGAGCGCCGGGGAATTCGGCGTACGATGCATACTCGGGAATCTGGAGAATATTCTCCCAGTGACCGAGCGTTTCGAATGTCGGGACAAGGTCGACGTGGTATTGCTTTGCATAGGCGTCGAGCTCTTTCACTTCGGCTGCGGATAAAGCCCCTCGTCCCTTGCCGATCTTGGGATGGTTCTTGAATTGAAAGAGGTCTTCGAGATAGGGGGAATAGGTGTTGAGTTTGTATCGAGCGAGGAATCGGATGATCTTCTTGAAATTGTCGGTCGTCGAGACCTGTCCGCGGCTGATGTCATCCGATATGCCCCGAACCTGTTCGAGCGGCCAGTCGGTTACGGCCGCTCCGGAGACCACAAGACTCTTCCGCTCCCGGGCGATCATTTGGAGGAGTGTCATCACGCCGTAGAACCTTCCCGCCGCGGATTCTCCGAGGATCACAACGGCATCCCGGTCGCTCCGGAGGAAGTATCCCTCCTGTTTCATCTCCGGTTTTATCGCCGGCCGTTCTCCGCCGAGGAGCTTTAATGCAAGAGGGTCCTTCGGCGTTCCGATGAAGATGACATTGCCGGAGACTTTCCTGACGGCCAATTCTTCCACAACTCTGAGTTCGTGTCCCTTCAGTTCCGCAAGCTCGCGGTTGATCTGCTCTGCCGCGAAGGCATCCTCGCGTGTGGTCGAATTGCCGAGGACGATCCGCGTGGATGACGCGACCTTGAAAGACCTTAAGCTCATTTCCACAACTCTTGGCGCGGGAATGACCCGGAGAGATGCGTCCGGTCCCTTGGATTCCTGAGAGGAGGCGGTCGGCATTGACATTTGCGTCCCGATGGCAAGCATGAGAAGCAGAGACTTCATCGGATAGAGTTCGAAATTATGAAAGGACGAACGGGGGCAAGAGAGAATCTCTCGCCCTCGAAAAAGGGGGGATGGAAAATTCTCAAGCGTCCGGCTTGGGGGTCTGCCCCTCGGCCATCTTCGCCTTCATTTCCTGAATCTCGTTCCGGATCTCCTGCGCCTTTCGTTTCAGCTCCGCCATGTGCTTCCGCACCCGCACGCCGGCCGATTTATTCTGCTTGAGATAGAATTTCTCGAAATCCGCCTTGAACGTCTGCATCAAGTCGAGTAATTCCTGGAAACGATTCATACGATCCCTCCTTGGAAGATTCGTTAAATGCGTTATCGGTTGGCGGTTTTCTCTGCCTCGCGTTTCAATCGGTGCATCATCGCATCGCGCCTGTCGTAGAGCCGGCGGAGTTTCCGGGGTTTTCGTTTTGCGAGGGCGTAGGAAGTAATCATGGGCATCGCAATGGTCGAGTCGACATACGCCACGATCGTCCCCGGGAGCTTGTCCGGGTCAATCTTCCCCCAACTTACCGCCTCGGACGGCGTCGCGCCGGAAAGTCCTCCTGTATCCGGCCTCGCGTCCGTCACCTGAATAAAGTAATCATGTCCCCGCTCGTCGATCTTCAGGACTTCCTGGATTTGCGGTTCCGTTTGAAGGACGAAATTCTTGGGGGAACCCCCTCCAAAAATAAGAATACCGCTTTTTCCGTTGTTTTTCTTGGCGTCGAGCACGATGGCCGCGGTTTCATTAACATCGGCAAGGGGGTCGAGCCGGAGACGATTGCCGAAGAGCGCCTGCGCAGCCACGTTCATGCCGATGGAGCTGTCGCCGGGGGACGATGTGTAGATCGGGACGCCGCATTTGAAGGCGGTACCGAGAACGCTGTTGAACGGAAGTTTGAAGAACCGCTCCCGTTCGTAGACGTAGCGTCCGACTTTGTGATGAAATTCCGCCGTGCTCATGTCCTTCTGGAATTCCGCCGATTCGATGACGGTCCGGAAAAATTCGTCGGTATTCAGCAGCACCTCGTAATCGAACAGGATGTCATAGATCCGAATGACCGCTTCCTTGCGCAACAACCGGTCGTCGATGAACGGAGAGCCGCGGTGGAGCGAATGGCCGATGGCGAAGTGCGTGTCGTGATACAGATTCGCCCCCGTGCTGACGATCCAATCGACGAATCCTGCTTTCATGAGCGGGACGATGCACGCACCGCCGAGCCCCGCGGGTGTGAGGGCGCCGGTGAGACTCATGCCGACGGTAACGTCCCGCGCCAGCATGTCGCGGGCAAACAGTTGGGCCGCCTCGCGAAGCCGGGCGGCGTTGTAGGCCTGAAAATGGTTGTCGAGAAGGTCGACCACGGTGATATTCTTCCGTATTGGCCGCGGGTCAATCTTTTTACCGGAGAGATATTTGCTTGTGCGAGGCAACGAAGAAATCGAAATGGAACAGACGTTGGGTGAGGGAACCCGGAAAATATACGGATTTGGGGTAAGAAGTGAAAGGGAAAAGCGAATTTGTTGCTCTTAATCCCCGACGTGAAGGTCGGGGTTAGGTGGGTCTCCCGACGTAAAGTCCGACAGTGAAGTCATTCTACAATCTTCGCACGCGAGAGGAACCGGCAGTCAGCGATCAGCAGTCCGCCATCAAATACTAAAACCCACTTGATTGAACGAACTCCTATTGTCGACGATTCTCAAGCTGACCGCTGAATGCCGATGGTTAATAGCTCAACGCCGCATCTTCATTTGCTCTTCGCCGAACCATCTTCTAAATTTGCTCCGACATTTTCCCTCTCGCGATGCTTTTTGAATTTCAGCCGACACTCAAGGGAGATCTCCTCGAGCTCCGTCCGTTGCGCCCGGATGATTACGACGAGCTTTTTGCCGTCGCCTCCGATCCGCTCATCTGGGAACAACATCCGAACAGCGATCGGTACAAGCCGGGGGTCTTTCAGGAATTCTTCAAGGAGGCTCTCGAGTCACACGGTGCGGTAATTGCGATTGACGCAAAAACGAAGCGCGTGATCGGCTCGTCCCGCTATTTCGGATACGACGAAGAAAAAAGCGAAGTCGAGGTGGGATGGACCTTCCTGGCGAGAAAGTACTGGGGCGGAAAATACAACGGGGAGATGAAGAAGCTGATGCTCCAACACGCCTTCCGGTTCGTCAGGACGGTCGTGTTCATCATCGGCCCGAACAACATTCGGTCGCAGCGTGCGGTGGAAAAGATAGGCGCAGTCCGCGCGGGGTCCCGCATAAGCAAGGATGGAAGCGAGCGCTTTGTTTACAAGATTGTCGCCGGGGGTCAGGCGGCAAACTGATGATGCCTGCCCGGCCTTATTGAAGATTGTGGTACACCGCCTGCACGTCCTCGTTCGCTTCGAGGTCTTCGATCATTTCGAGGACATCCTTTGCCTGGTCTTCGGGGAGCTGGGTCCGGTTGGAGGGGAGATACTGCAGTTCTGAGGTCGTGGCCTCGACGTTGTATTCTTCAAGCGCTTTCTGGAATTTTCCAAAATCGGCGAATGAGGTGTAGGCGATGAGATTCGAATCCGCGACCTCGAAATCCTCGAGCCCGCGGTCGATCAGCTCAAGCTCGAATGCATCCCGGTCCTTCACCCTCGCGGCCGCGATTGTGAACACTCCCTTCCGCTCGAATTGAAACATGACCGAGCCCGCAGTTCCCATCGACCCCTTGTGTTCGCTGAAAATATGCCGAACTTCAGCCACGGTTCGGGTCGGATTGTCGGTCGCGCATTCGACGACCAACGCGATGCCGTGGGGAGCATAGCCCTCGTAGAGAACTTCCTCGAACCCCGCAGTGTCCTTCGATGAGGCGCGCTTGATTGCGGCGTCGATCCGGTCCTTTGGCATGTTGACGCCCTTGGCGTTCTGGATCGCCACGCGCAGCCGCGGATTGTAATTCGCATCCACCCCTCCCTGTCGAACGGCGATTGAAATCTCACGCCCGATCTTGCTGAACGCCTTCGCCATCCGGTCATACCGGGCGAACATTTTGTACTTACGTTTTTCGAAGATACGACCCATGTGCGCGCGGAAGGCAGAATAAAATTAGTAAGCTGATGATTTGGTAATGGGGTAACTGGAAGTAGGGAAAATAGCGGCTTTCCGCGTTCAGATATCAGCAATCAAATTCCAAAACTTCACCTTGGTCCTTGAACCCGAATCCTCAGCCCTTACCCTTCCGCCAACCGCCAGTAACGACCTCTGAGTGCTGACCCCGCCTACGCTCCACTCCGGCGGGCAAGCGTAGATGGTTTCACGCTTATTTTGTCGATTGCTACCCGCTCTTTATCCTTCATTCTTTTGTACTCAGTCGCAGATAATCCTGTCACCTTCTTGAATTGGTTTGACAGATGTGCGACACTGCTGTATCCGGTCTCGAATGCAATCTCGCTCAAGGTCTTCTCGTCGTACCGAAGCAATTCCTTCACCCGCTCGATTCTCTGGAGAATAATGTATGTTTCGATCGTCATCCCTTCCAGCGATGAGAAGAGGGCGCTGACCGATTTGTAATCCCTGCCGACGGCCGAGGCGATCGTTG
>DATJYV010000035.1:0-5727 GCA_035499415.1 Bacteroidota bacterium | reverse complement strand
AACGAATTTTACGGCATCTACGGTGCCGGGTCGTCGATCCGGATCGCTGGAAGCGGATTCGTCACCGGATTGGTGATTCGGCTCCTCCACTTCCGGACGTTTCTCCTCCTGCGGAACGTCATCGCCACAATACGCGAGGAGCTTGCGAAGCAGTCGCCTGCGGGAAACACAGACTTGATGGAGCAAATGGCTCGGGATCAGCTTATTCCGTTCCATGGACCCGCGTACGAAGCCGCGGAAGAACAGTACCGGTCGAACATTCGCGCCATCGTCGACGTGGCGCACGCGAGAGGCGTACCGGTCATTTTCAGCGCCCTCGTATCCAACGTCAAGGATCTCGAACCTTTCCGTTCAGAATTCTCGCCATCCTTGGGTCAGTCCAACCGTCTTGTCCTCACCGCGCTCCTGACAAGCGCAGACTCGCTCCAGGCATCGAATCGAATCGATGAAGCCCGCGCTGCATTGAGCAAGGCCGTGCAGATCGACACCAACTATGCCGATGCCTGGTTCAAGCTCGGAAGGATCGAATATGAGAAAGAAGATTATCGGAATGCCCTTGCAGATCTTTGGCGGGCGAAAGACCTCGACGCGCTCCGTTTTCGCGCTTCGGAAGAATTTCAGAATGTGTTGAAACAGGAATGCCTGCTTGACGATGCTGTCGTCTCCCCCGTCGATTCTGTGTTCGAATCAAATTCGCCGCACGGGATTGTCGGGAATGAGCTCATCCTCGAACATCTCCACCCGAACCTCGCCGGATACCGGCTCATGGGAGAAACCTGGACACGAACGATCGCAGAGAAAGGATTGCTCGGCAAAATCGAATTCACGCCGCCGTCGACAACCGAAATCGCAGTGGGAAACGACCCGGGAGCGACCATTTTTGACGAACGGGTCGGGGAGGTGCGAATCGCGGTTCTCACGCACAAGTGGCCGTTTCCATCCGACCCCCAATTTCGATTCATTCCGCGCTCGACGGTGGATTCGCTCGCGTTGCGCTACGCAGAGGGGAGGGTTTACTGGTCGGACGCGCGATACGCTCTTGCGGATTACTTTGTTTCCGTCCACAACTACCACGCCGCTCGTCTGGAATATCTGACCATCGGGAGGGTGATTCCTTATTCGTATCAGCCGTTCCTGAGAGCGGCCGACACGTACCTGATGGAGGGGAAGATGGATTCGGCGGCTCTGGCATACCGGCGATGCATCGCAGCCCAGCCAAATCCTTACGCATACATGAAGCTGGCGATCATGGCGGTGGAGCGTCATGACGCGCATCAGGCGGTCGCGGTCATCGACACCGCTTCTCTGCTTCTGCGCGACGGGAGATTCGAGTTCAGCCCCGAAGCGAACGCCTCGCGCTTTTTCCTCCTTGGTTTTGCCCACGCACAGATCGGTGAATATGACACCGCAATTGTCGACCTTCGCCGTTCCCTCAGCTACCGACCTCTCGAGCCCCAGGCAAACGCCCTGCTCCGGGAATTGGAGAATATTGTCGCGTCACGGGGACACTTCTAGATAAAAAAAAGGGAAGAGGCAATGCGCCTCTTCCCTTTCGAATGCATCTCCCGCTTCTCACGGCCGGGTTGAACGACCGGCTGCGGAAGCAGCGAGATTACTTCAGCAGAATCATCTTCTTGACGTCATTGTACGATCCTGCTTCGAGCTTGTAGAAGTACACTCCGGTCGTCAACCGGGAAGCATCGAACCCGACAACGTGGGTACCCGCTGTTTGCGACGGGTTGTTCACCAGTTCCTCAATCATCTGACCGAGCAGATTGTAGACTCTCAGCCGGACAGGCGAGGTGATCGGCAACGTATACTGAATATTCGTTGTTGGGTTGAACGGGTTCGGATAGTTCTGGAAGAGCGTGAACGAGCCCGGAGGTCCTGGGGATTTTGCCGCGACACCCGTCGTGAATTGGGCGCTTTCACCGGGCAGAGGGGCGTTCTTCTGCCACACGTCGGTCGGAGCGGTATAGCTCGCGGGCCAGACATTGCTGCTGTTCGTCGCCTGGATAAATCGGGCGATGAACAGATTCTGACCGCCAAGTCCGCCACCCTGGTCGACGATCGAGGCATCCGGTTTACGATACTGGTACGTATACATCATACCGTAGTGCGCCTTGCCCTTCACTTTGAATGTGACGGTCCAGACGGAATCCGAAACTCCCTGACGCGTCATCTTCATATTGGCATTGAACGAGCCCTGGTTGTGTTGTTGAGCAGACCGCCAGAGGGCATCCTGCCAGATGAGGTATAACGTATCCGTCGATGGATTGAACGGATTCGAATAGCGCGTCGCCGGTCCCATGTTGACTTTCAGGGTCACGTTGACGGAATCCGTCGTGTTCTTGAGCAGTCCCGAGGGGTTAACATCCGAGTACCAGTGCAAGGCCGACGACTGATTCGTCTGGTTTGCAACAATGAACTGGATATTCCCGTCCCCTCTCGGTATCGGATGCTCGTAGTAGAAGCCATCGCTGTTGCCGCCTGCGCCGGGAATCAATCCCGGGAATCTCGCGACCGCATGCGCCGAGTCAAGCTTCATGTAGAACTTGTAATCGACTTCGCTGCTCACCGGGAGGATCTGGCCTGTTGCGGTGTATTGCCACCTGCTGCCGACAACGATGTCCGGGGTGGCTTTGGTCCCGCTCCAGCCTTCAAAACTTCCGCGGATCTGGATCGAGTCGTATGCGGGGACGAACCAACCAATCGTCGTAAATGCCGACATGTCGGTCTCGAAGAAGATGTTCGTCGTCACGGTTGCGACGTACGTCGAGTCGTTATTGAACCACACGACGGGAAGAGTGCCGCCGGTGGCCGGAACGGTGTACTCACGGTTGGTCGAGGCAGTTGGCTGGTTGCCCTCCCAGTCGAGGCCGCCGCGGACGGGCGTTTTGTAGAACTTGTAGTGTATGACAGTATTTGCCGGCGCCGTCCTCGTCTTCGTGAAGATACTGTCGCTTACGTCTTTCTTGAGTGTATCGGCTGTCGTACTCCATCCATTGAAGTCTCCGGGGACCAGTACAACATCTCCCGGGGGAAGGAATACGCCTTCACGCCATTTGATGGACATATTCACCCGGAATGTCACATTCACCGGGGCATGCGCCGTCGAATCGTCGTTAAAGTAGATTATCGGCGTGGAGTGAGTTCCATTCACGAGAGCATACACGCGATTGCTCACGCCCTCATAATTGTTGTTACGGTTGATATAGAATTTGTAGAAAAGTGTATCGTTGTGGTCGTACACGCTGGCTGTCGACGAGGTATCGAGGTTTCTCGTCAACACCCATTCGCTGTCGGACCCACTATGCCGCGTCATGCGGACCGTCGTGTCGGTCGTCGACCAATTGTTGAAACTTCCGACCACGCGTACAGTGTCGCCGCTGGCAGGCATGAAATTCTGATCCTGCATCTGTATGCCCATGAAGACGCGGAATGTCAACGTGTCTTTGAGCTGGGCCTGCGACACCACACCGCATATGCAGAGCAGCAACAATGAGTACAGTAGGCGTTTCTTCATTGTGTTCTCCGTGCTTTGTGGATGAATGAATATCAGTGAATTAGGAACGTCCTTTGTTACCGGGATTGATAGAACAGGATTGAGGTTCCCTCCTTTCTCTAATATTGAAGAGTGATGGCAAATTTGTGAACGCTTTGCAAACGACCAAATTGTTCGTAGGCGTAATCCACGTGGGCGATCATGCCCGGCGTGAATTCGTACCGCACGCCGCCGCCGAGTGTGTACTTTTCCTCGCTGTCGAGCGCGCCGAGCGCCTTGTATCCCGCCCGCAGCGCCAGAAGCTCGTTCAGAACCGTAAATTCACCCCCGAGGTTGAGACTCTCGGAGTTATCGTTCGGGTGCGCCGCGTCGACGGCGAGCGTCAGGTGCTCGTCCTCATTGACGATCGGCTCGTACGCAAAACCGATGCGAAGGACCAACGGAATGTCGAATGCATCCGTCGTCAAGGCGGCCGGGACGTTGGGGTTGTTTCCGTTATTGGGCGATATGTCTTTCAGGACGCTCAGGTCGGAGCCCGACATCTGCAACTTCTGGCCGAAATTAGAAATGCCGGCGCCAAACTTCAGGCCGTCGAACGGCGTCTGGAACAGCGTGCCGAGGTCGATCGCAAAACCCGAGGCCGTGGAGTTCCAAATGTGCTCGTTGATATACTTGATGTTCGCCCCGATGGAGAACCACTCCGTCAGACTGCGCGCGTAGCAAACCCCGACTGCGAGACTCCCCGCTGAAAACATTTCGCCGGTCCCCTCGGGTTGGTCTTCCGTGGTCCGCTCCATGTCGTCCATCGACATCGAGGTGAAGTTGAGGCCGATCGTCCCAAATTCATGAAGAGGGATGACGATGCCGCCGTAATTGAAACCGATGTCTGCAATCCAGTCCGCGTGGGAGAACAGGGCCTCCGTTTTCACGAGAGGTGCGATTCCCGCAGGATTCCAGTACATGGCCGAAGCATCATTCGCGACACCGACGAACGCGCCTCCCATCCCGAGCGCGCGGGCGCCCACCGGAATGCTGAGGAATGTTGCCGCCGTCGTGCCTACCTTCGTGACCTGGCCGGATGCCGTAGAAAAGAAGAAGACCGCCAACGCCAGGGCGGCGACGGCGGGCGGGGTGCGCAGAGTCTGATGCATCGTCGGACGGCTCATTTGATCACCGCAAATTTGCCGATCTTCTCACCGATACCCTTGGCGTCGATGTGGTAAATGTAAATGCCGTACGCGGCGCTCAGATTGTCTCTCGTCAGAAGGTTCCATTCCGCCACGCCTCCGTACGACAGCGCCTGGTCCGGAACATTATGGTCGATCGTCGCGACGAGTGCGCCGGCAACGTTGTAGATCCTGATTGTACACACCGCGGGCAGGTGAGTAAAGTGGATGGACCGGGGTCCGCGCCCCGAGGAGAACGGATTTCTCTCTTCCCAGGTCGCCGCGGCCACGTACGGATTCGGCACCACTTTGATCTGGTCGAGACCCGACTTTGCGAGGTTTGCATCGATCGTGTGCCCCGTCGTCGAGAACTCAAAAACATCCGTCGCCCGGAATATTTTTGAAAGGACGATCTTGAGCGTATCTCCCGCCGACGGGTTCGTCTTCGTTGAATCAAAGAGAAGGTTCAATCCCCACGTGATAATGGTGGAGTCCGATGCATTTTGTTCAAGAAAGACAATATAGTCGCTTCGTGTGCTTCCCGGGCGCGATGGGTCATAGACGGCGCTGAATTTGCCCGCTCCCGTCGAAGCATCGAGCTCAAGGAAGGCGAATTGAATTTTCTTGTTGTTCTCCGAGATATTATAGACGGAGAAGTTCACCGGCTGTGCGGCGGGCGTCAGACCCGAGGCAATCATGTAAGGGGTGGATGTATCCTTCCCCACCTGACCGAATACGATGCGGTAGTCCGTCGGCTTCTCCTGCCCGACGATGAATCCTTCGCGCCATTGCTGGAATTGGAACGGATAGTCCGCCGGATTGCTCCATTTGGAAAGAGCCGCGTTCACGCCAAACGATTTCTCATTCTTGAGAACCAATTGGAAACCGTCGGTCACGGGTTGTTCGCTTGTATCCGCGAGCGCCGGGCTTCGGCTGATGATCGTGTCGATGGTCGGCAGGTTCGTGATTTTTGCCAGCGTAAAATTCTTCGTCAGGAACTGGTCGGGATTAGAGCCGACACCGGCGATAACCGTGTCCTCGAACGTGATCCGGTAT
>DATJYV010000034.1:0-6858 GCA_035499415.1 Bacteroidota bacterium | reverse complement strand
GCCGCGAACATTCCATCCGATATCGTTAAGAAATACTCGATTTAGTAAGGGCCGATTTAGAATCCCAGACCCTCATCCAATTCACCCCCTTTATCAAGCCGCTCCATTCAGAACTCCTGTCGTGACCTTGTTTGCCGCGTCATACTGAAGTCGCCTTCAAGACTCATTTAATCCTCGATTACAAAAATGGTGGATTCTTGATGCGAACGATCGTTTGAATGAATAAGCGTGAATGATGGGCTGCAGATCCATACGAAATCCACAAGGATACGAAGAGGTTTTGACCACCCCTTATGTCCCGCTGCCCAGTTGCCAAACATTATGTGTTCGAATTGACCGTGGGGCGTAATCTTGTCCATTGCTTTGCTCCTTCGATCCTCTTGTCGGATTCTCAATTCTCGGAGACGAATCTTAACGATATTTTCTCCTTGACATTAGAATCAATAGCTCTAAATTTGTGGAAGCCCTTCCATAGGGTACACTCCACTTGGCCGTTACAATCTACGACATCGCACGGGAAGCAAAAGTCGGCATTGGTACAGTTTCCCGCGTTTTCAACAATCATCCGAGCGTTTCTGAAGAGACGCGAAAGCGTGTGCTTCAGGTCTCCGCGCGCCTCAATTATCACCCACATCCCTACGCGAGGGGATTGGCTCGAAAGCGCACCAATTCCATCCTCGCGATCATTCCTTTCTTCACGACCTTTTTCTTTGTCGAGATCCTTCAGGCGATCCAGAACGAGCTTTCGGAAAAGGACTGCGACCTCATTCTTCAGGGCATCACGCATCCGGACCATGCAGAACTTTCGCTTCGCCGGAACTCTTTTCGCGGCCGCGTCGACGGCATGCTCTTCTTCTCCATGAAGATGCCGGATGAATTTGCAAAATTCTATCTCTCTTCCAAAGTCCCCGTCGTGTTAGTCGATACGTTTCATGAAGATTTCGACTCTTTTTCCGTCGAGAATGTCAAAGGGGCCTACGCCGCGACCGAGCATCTGATTTCGCTCGGTCACACCCGCATTGGGATGCTCAACGCAAACCTGGAAAGCTTGCCCGCGCGCGAACGTCTGAAAGGGTTCCGGCAAGCGATGACCGATGCCGGGCTTCGTCTCGACCCGCATCTTCTGAGAAGGAGCGCCTCATCGCGGCTGGACGGATTCACGAAGGAGTGCGGGTATGAGCAGATGAAAGCACTTCTTGCAAGCGGGGTTCCGCGTCCGACCGCACTCTTCATATCGAGCGACATCCAGGCGGCGGGTGCATTGGCGGCGATCGATGAAGCCGGCCTGCGTTGTCCGGACGACATCGCCGTCGTCGGATTCGACGACATCGAGCTTGCAGGCCACCTGGGACTGACAACAATGCGGCAACCTCTCTCCGAAATGGGCTCGCTCGCCGTTCGCCGGCTCACCGAGCGGATGAATGGCGGACAGCTTCCCCCGTCCCACGTTACATTCGTACCGACACTCGTTGCGCGAAAAAGCTCCGGCTTGCCGTTGCGGGAGCAACAGACACACGCCGGAACCGAAACGGGAATCCTCGCTTAGCAGAACCAATGCCCCGGCGCCCCGCGAGAATATCACCCACAATTTCTGTCTTCGTGATTCTTGCATGCGCGTGCGGAGCCGCAAATTTTGCCTTTGCCTCGGGCCCCGACGTTCCGGAATGGGCGAAGCGCGTCGTATGGTATCAGATCTTTCCTGAGAGGTTCCGGAACGGCGATCCGACGAACGATCCCCAAGCCGCGGATCTTGCGGGGGCATGGCCTCACTCAATCGCGTCCGGCTGGCGCGTGAGTTCGTGGACTTCAGACTGGTATGCACTCCAGCCGTGGGAGAAGGCCGAAGGAAAGGACTTCTATCGCGAACTGCAGGAACGGAGATACGGCGGGGACCTTCAGGGAATCATCGACAAGCTTGACTATCTCCAGAACCTCGGAATCACCGCCCTCTATCTGACGCCAATCTTTCAATCCCCCTCATCACACAAATACGATGCCTCGATGTATCACCACATCGACCGGTCGTTCGGCCCCGACCCCGAGGGGGACCGGAAGCTCTGCTCGCAGGAGGATCCGTCCAACCCGTCAACGTGGACCTGGACCTCGGCGGACAAGCTTTTCCTCAAGCTGGTGAAAGAAGCGCACCGACGGGGCATCAAAGTCGTTATCGACGGCGTTTTCAACCACGTGGGAGAGACTTTCTGGGCGTTCGAGGATGTCAGGAAGAACCAGGCGGCCTCCCGCTACAAGGATTGGTTTACGATTCGGCGCTGGGATGATCCTGCGACGCCGGAGGACGAATTTTCTTATGACGGCTGGTTTGGCGTCAAGGAGCTCCCGGAACTGCGCAAGGATGCGGACGGACTGGCGCCGGGCCCCCGCGACCATATCCACGCGGTCGTGCGACGATGGATGGATCCGGAAGGAAATGGAAATGTGGAATCGGGGGTTGACGGATGGCGCCTGGATGCGGCAGACCGCGTGAACTTGGCTTTTTGGAGACAATTTCGTACATGGGTTCGCGGCATCAACCCGTCGGCGGTTCTCATCGGTGAAGTCTGGTGGGAAGATTGGGCGAATGAGAAGATGTTCGACGCGAGCCCCTGGCTCAAAGGCGATGCGTTCGACGGCGTCATGAATTATCGGTGGGCTCGTGAGACGATGCGCTTCTTTGCCGGCCGGAAGACAGGAATTTCTCCTTCGGAGTTCGCGCGGCGTCTCAAATCCCTTCGCGACGACTACCCGTCGGAATCGGATTTTGTGCTGATGAATCTGCTCGATAGTCACGACACGGACCGTCTCAGCTCCCACATATTGAACGGAGACCTTCCGTACGACAAGAATGTCGGACTGGGGGATAATCGCGATTATCGGATTGAAAAACCGGGAGCCTACGAGGTCGGCATACAAAAGCTCACGGCTTTGTTCCAGATGACGTATCTCGGAGCGCCGATGGTCTACTACGGCGACGAAGTGGGAATGTGGGGAGGGGACGATCCCGATTGTCGAAAACCGATGCTTTGGGGAGATTTGAAGTACGAAGACGAGAAATCGCACCCGTTCGGCGGTTCCCGACCCGACGACAAGAACGAAGTGAATGCCGAGCTCCATTCCTGGTATACGAAGCTCATCCATCTGCGCGATGCGGAGGTTCCCCTGCAACTCGGCTCATTCGACCTGCTCGATGCAAACGATGCCCAGGGAGTACTCGCTTATGCCCGCTCCTTTAACAACGAGCGGATCATCGTCCTGCTGAACAATTCGACCTCGCCCCAGACAGTTTCCGTATCTCCTTCCGGCCCGACGCACTGGAAGAGTCTTCTGGGGAATGCGTCGTACGCCGCCGTGAACGGACTTCTGACCCTTTCGCTCGGGCCGAAGTCGGGCGAAATCCTGGGGGTCGACAAAGGATGAACCGCCTGACACTTGTTGCCGGGCTTGCGCTCGCCCTCGCCGGCTGCGATCGCGACGATTCGGCGACCATCGCCGTCGTCAACGGGAAGAGGATACTCGCGTCGGATTTTCGCGAACGGTTCGAGAAGTACCGCGCCATGGCGCCGGAGAAGGACAACATTGTCGTTCGAAAAAAAATCCTTCAGAACATGGTGAACGAATCCCTGATCCTGCAGGACGGGAGCCGGAAGGGATTTGACAGCGACGAAAGATACCGGCGGCGGATGGACGATATCCGGGACCAGGCGCTCCTCGACGCGTACGCGCGTTCGGTCAGCGTCGACACGATGAAGGTCTCGGAAGCGGCGTTGCGCGATGAGTTTCGACGCTACAACACGCGGGTGAGTGCGAGGTTCGTGTACGGGAAAAGTCGTGACGAAGCACTTGCTCTGCGGAGAAGGCTGCAGAACGGGGAGACGTTTAACCGGATCGCCCGCGAAGTCTTCGAAGACCCGAAGCTCGCAATGACCGGCGGCTACCTGGGCTATGTAAAATGGGGCGACACAGACCCGAGACTGCAGGATGCGCTCTACCAACTTTCACCCGGAACGCTGTCGGATCCGATCAAGATAAAATCGGGATACGCGATCCTTCGGGTGGAGAACCGGTTTGAAAATCCGCTGGTTGCGGAGACCGACTACGTGAAGGCGAAAGAAAAACTCGAAGAATCCATCCGTGCGCATCGCGTGGTACTCGACCTCGAGGCCGTCGGGAACCAGATCGCCGATGAGCTCTCCCCCAGGTTTAACGAGGATGCCGTGACAATGCTGTTGGCCCATTGGAGCGACGCCGTCCTTCAGCGCGGCGAGCATCCTGCGCCGGAAAGCGTGGCGGGTCCGCTGGGTGATCGGTCGTCGATGCACCTTGTCCGGTTCAAGGACAGATCGTGGACCGTCGGTGATTTTCTTGAACGCGTGGAGCGGACTCGTGAAAAGCACCGTGAGCGCGTGTCGACGGCGGCAGATGTCAAGGAGGTCGTGGAAGGGCTCGCAATTCGCGAAGTGATGCTGGCCCGCGCCTACGGGAAAGAACTGGAAAACACACCGACGGTGCTGGCGCAGGAGGAAAAACTGAGAACTGAATACCTGCTGAATCGGTGGACCGAAGCGGCCGAGGATTCCATTCGCGAGAGCGATGTACGGGATGATGTTGTGCGCGGGTACTATGAGATGCATGAATCGGATTTCAAGTCGGAAGCGACGGTCAACGTTGCGGAGATTCTCGTCGCCACGAAGGAGGAGGCCCTTCGGCTCCTGACCCGAAGCCGGGCGGGCGAAAAATTCAGCGCACTTGCCTCAAAATATACCCTGCGGGTCTGGACGAGGAAAAGCGGCGGGGAGCTGGGATTTGCTCCTGCGTCTGCGTTCGGTGACTTCGGGTCGAAGATTTTTGCTTCGAGGGTCGGAGCAGTCGTGGGGCCCGAAAAAGTCCTCGACGCATACGGTTTATACAAAGTCCTGGCCAAAGTACCGTCGCATCAAAAGAGTTTTGAGGAAGCGCGGGAAGAAATCGTGCAGCTCCTGCTTCCGAAACGAAAAGTTGAGGCGTTCCATTCGGCGCTCGACCTCCTCAGGAGCCGCTCAAACGTGTCGTTGAATATCGTCGCGCTCGGAAACGTGGTCGTATCAGCAAATTTGTAAAGAAGGAATACCCCGAATGAAATCTTCGCTCCTGCGTTACGGATTGACAGGGCTCATACTCTGTGCCCGCCTTGCCTTCGCCGGGACGACCGGCAAGATTACAGGCACCGTCAAGGACGAGCAAACCGGAGAGCCGGTCATCGGTGCGAACGTCGTCGTCGATGGGACGGCGCTCGGCGCCTCCACGAACCTGGACGGATACTACGTCATCCTCAACGTCCCTCCGGGAAGATACACCATCTCGGCGTCGTCCGTGGGCTATTCGAAGAAAACCATAACGGATGTCGTGGTATCAATCGACCTCACGACCACCCTTGATATCGTCATTTCTTCCAAGGTCATTCAGGGCGAGGAGGTGGTAGTCCGCGCTGAGCGCCAGATCGTCAAGAAAGACCTGACGTCGTCCGAGGCGCGGGTGGATGCGTCGCAGATCGCGGCAATTCCGACGCGCGAAGTGAATGAGGTTCTGACGCTTCAGGCGGGAGTCACGGTGGACAGGGGGGGCGGCATCCACATCCGGGGCGGAAGAACGAGCGAGGTCGGATACTGGGTGAACGGAGTCTCCGTCTCCGACGTCTACGACGGAAGTCAGGCAGTCCAGGTGGACAACAAGTCGATCCAGGAGCTTCAGATTATCAGCGGAACGTTCAACGCCGAGTACGGCCAGGCGATGTCGGGCATCATCAATATTGTCACGAAGGACGGCGGACAACAGTTTCATGGAGGCATTTCCGCCTACGCGGGTTCGTATGTGACCAACGACCCGATTTTCTTCAATATGAACACGATCCGGCCGTTCAACGACAGGGATGTTGAGGGAAATCTCAACGGACCGCTCATCCCGGGATTCAACGACCTGACGTTCTACGTTTCGGGCCGTTACTTCAAATCCGACGGGTGGCTCTACGGAAACAAAGTCTTCAATACCAACGGCACCCTTGCGGTTCCGGTCGATACCGTCCGCGACGCATCGGGAAACATGGTCTCGCTTCTGGCGCCGAACAACCCTGTTGCCATGAACGGCAGGGAGCGGTGGTCCGGACAATTCAAACTCACGTACCAGCTCTCGCCGACGATAAAACTGAATGTCAGCGGCCTCGGGAGCGATATCACGTACCGGGATTACAATCACGCCTACCGCCTCGACCCTGATGGAGACGTGACGCAGTACGACAACGGATTCGACCTGTCGACCCAATGGACACAGACTCTTGGTTCCACGTCATTTTACACCGTCAATCTCTCCCTCTTCCGCAAGCAGTACAAGTCGTATTTGTACGAGAATCCACTCGACCCCAACTACATTGTCGACCCGGCAGCGCAGGTCACGAACCTCGACGAATTCTTCCGGGCCGGGACCAACAACGGACACTTCAGCAGAAATACGGACACGCACGACCTGAAAGTAGACTATACGAATCAGGTAAGCGAGCTCCATCAATTGAAGTTGGGCTTTGAGGGAAGGATCCACAAACTCTATCTGGAAAGTTACAGCGTTACGCCGCTTCAGGATACGACCGTCGTCAACGGCGTCCTTACACCAGGATACATCGCAACCATTCCCCCGACCACCAGTCCGCTGTACCAGCAGTATGACGAGAGCCCGGTCGAATTCTCCGCATACGTCCAGGACAAGCTCGAGTACGCACACATGATCGTCAACGTCGGCGTTCGCTACGATTATTTCAACTCGAGGGGACAAGTGCTGGCGGATCCGCAGGATCCGAATGTCTACCTGCCGCAGGAGACCCAGCACGAGTACATC
>DATJYV010000033.1:0-5280 GCA_035499415.1 Bacteroidota bacterium | reverse complement strand
AGCAACAAGACGTTCGCCTCTTCTTTGAAGATCTTCGCCAGGTGAACGCGGTTGCGTTCGCCTCCTGAAAGAACACCCACGGGTTTCTGCTGTTCCGTCCCCGAAAAATTAAACCGCGCAACGTAGCCGCGGGAGTTCACCTCGCGATTTCCAAGTTTCAACACTTCTTCTCCGCCTGAAATTTCCTGCCAGATCGTTTTCTGCGGGTCGAGCGGCCGGTTCTGGTCGACGTAGGCAAGCTTCACCGTTTCCCCGATCGAAATCCTCCCGCTATCCGGCTTCTCGGCGCCTGTGATCATCCGAAAGAGCGTCGTCTTCCCGGCACCGTTGGGACCGATCACGCCGATAATTCCGCCCCGCGGGAGCGAAAACGTAAGACCCTCATACAAAACGGTTTCTCCGTACGACTTCGCGACGTTCTCCGCCTGGATAACGGTGTCGCCCAGCCGCGGTCCGGGTGGAAGATAAATCTCAACATCATCCTCCGTCCTCTTTCCCTGGTCCGCGAGCATCTGCTCGTACGACGCAATGCGCGCCTTGCTCTTCGCGTGTCTCCCTTTCGGATTCAATCGAATCCATTCCAGTTCCCGCTGAAGAACCCGCTGTCGTTTCGACTCCTGCTTTTCCTCGACCTCCAGCCGTTTCTTCTTCTGTTCAAGCCATGAGGAGTAATTTCCCTGGAATGGAATTCCTTCACCGCGGTCGAGCTCCAATATCCATCCCGCAACGTTGTCGAGAAAATATCGGTCGTGCGTCACGGCAATGACCGTCCCGCGGTATTGTTTGAGATGAAGCTCGAGCCACGCGACCGACTCCGCGTCGAGATGGTTCGTCGGCTCGTCCAATAACAGGACGTCCGGTTCCTGAAGAAGGAGACGGCATAACGCGACGCGCCTTCGCTCGCCTCCCGACAGGACCGAGACCGGGGTCTCTCCCGGCGGACATCGCAGAGCATCCATCGCCTGCTCGAGCTTGCTATCAAGGTCCCAGGCATTGAGATGGTCGATCTTTTCCTGCAAAACACTCTGCTTTTCGAGCAATTTTTCGTAGTCCGCGTCCGGGGCCGCAAGCTGGTTGTTCACCTCTTCATACTGCTTGAGCAAATCGACCGTTTCCTTTGCCCCTTCTTCCACCACCTGCTTCACCGTCTTTTTCGCGTCAAGTTCCGGTTCCTGCGGGAGAAATCCGAACGTGATTCCCTTTTGCGCCGAAACCTGGCCAAGAAAGTCCGTGTCCAACCCCGCGATGATACGCAGGAGCGTGCTTTTCCCGGCCCCGTTCAGACCGAGGACGCCGATCTTCGCGCCGTAGTAGAACGAAAGATAGATGTCCTTCAGCACCTGCTTGTTCGGCTTGTGGACCTTGCCGACGCCGATCATCGAAAAGATAATTTCTGTATCGCTCATACCTTGGTTGAATTCGGAGGGAAAAGGGATGAAATTGGCCTGACAATATACGAAATTGTCTTTGGAAATTTTATCGGAGAAACTTCGAAATGTCCGCGGGCGTCTAACGTTCTGACCGTTGAATCTACCATCCTCGTGTTGAGAAAATTTCTTCGCCCTCTCTGTCTTCTCATTCTGCTCGTTTGCTCATTCCGGACGCTGTGTGCGCAACGCAAGGACACGGAGCACCCGTGGCACAAGCCGACGGCTTCGTCCACGCTTATTCACGAATCGGATCTCGATTCGCAGCTCCTCGAAGATTTTGTGCTGATGCAAAAAGCCAACGCCGGCGACGCGGTCGCCCAAGCCGAGCTCGGATACCGTCTCCTGGTGGGCAGAGGTTTTCCTGCGGACACGGTGAAAGCGGCCTACTGGGTGCTGAAGGCCGCCAACCAGGGACTCCTTCTGGCGGAGTTCAACATGGGGATTCTCTACAGCCGCGGCTGGGGTGTTCCATGGAATCCGTTCGAGTCCTTTCGATTCTTCCGCATGGCTTCGGACCGCGACATGCCGGAGGCGACGCACATCCTCGGGCTTCTCTACACCGAGAACCTTGTCGTTCCGCGAAATTATGCGGAGGCGTACCGCCTCGTGAAGAAATCGGCGGACGAGGGTTACGAGCCGGCAAAAGAAATAGTCAAGGAGTTTGAAAAGAGAGGACTCGGCACGTCCACGGCCGACCAGGACGGCGCAAAGACCGGCTCCGGGCGGAAGGTCGACTCGCAGGGGAAACCCCTTCCGGACAGCGCGCTTGGATTCGTCTTCCTGAGTTTTCACACCGACACATCGACCGTCGTCCCCGACTCAACGCTCGCCGACGAAGCGCTTGACGTCATGACCGAGACCGACGAGGAAGGGCACCGGCGGCACGACCGCCGTTCTTCAAACGCCGACACGTCCTGGTTCAGCGCAGTCTCGCGGGCTGCGGATGTCGGGAGCCCGGAAGCGCTGACGTTGAAAGGACGGTGGTACGACCTGGGGCTCGGCGTTGAACGGGATCGTGTTGTTGCCGCGGAGTTCTATGTGCGGGCCATCCGCCACGATTCTCCCCGCGCCCCGCGTCTGCTGTGGAACCTCCTGCAGGACGGGCGATTCGCGGAGGAGCTGAAGAACCGGGCCACCGGCAGCGAACCGACTGCCATGTTTGTCTGGGCGGAATTCTGCGCGCTCGGTTACGACAAACTTTTGGGAGACGAACAGGCGCTCCTGCTTCTGCGGAAGGCCTCGGACCGGAACTTCGACCCCGCCACGATCGAGCTCGGGCTTTGTTATTCCTCCGGCAGATGGGTGAAGCAGGACAAGGAGGAGGCGTTCAGACTCTGGGCGCGTGCATCGCGGAGGGGAAGCGTCGAGGGGGGCATACGCATCGCGATCGCAAATCTCGTGGGAGAAGAACGCACGGAGGATCTTGCCGCATCCCTGGCCACCGTGAAATCAGCGGCTTCGGAGGGCTCACTGATGGCGGAAATGGCGCTTGCCTATTGCGATGAACGGGGGATCGCCGTGCACCAGGACATGGGTGAAGCAGTCACCCTCTATCGACGATGCGCCACGCGGGGGAGCCAGGCGGCGTACGACGCGCTGCGACGGATGTACGACGCCGTTCGCCCGAACGAGAAGGAATTCGAGATCAACGATTAGTCGCGCCTCCCACGACGGTCACGGTACCGAGAAGTTCGACGTCGGGGTCCGGGACGATAGATGTGGGGGATGAGGGGATGACGCCGGCGACCTCGACCGATGTCCTGGCGAACGCCGGTATTTCCACCTCCCGTTTTGTGCTCCAACCTTTCGAATTCCTGATCTCCAGGAGCAACGGAAACCTGTAGGGAGCGAACCGTCCATCCTGGGTGACGTTGACCGTGACGCGCTGCGTCGCGGCGATGTACCGCCATTCGATTTTCGCTTCAACAAAGCCCGGCCGCCGAAGCCATTCGTCGAAGTACCATCGCAGGTTCTCTCCCGTCGTTCGCTCGAACGCGGATTCCAGGTCGTCGGTGGTTGCATTGCCGAACAGGTGCTCGCGGTAGTACAGGCGGAGGGAATGATAAAAGAGCGAATCGCCGACCATGGCGCGAAGCATGTGAAGCGTCCATGCTCCCTTTTGATAGCTGTTCGTGTTCAGAAGCGCGACGAGATTCGATTGGGTGGAATCGATCACCGGCCGTTCGAGGGAAACGCGCGAGCGGAGGATTTCATCCCGCATGCCGGACATGCCGTGCCGGAACGTCGAATCGCCCTTCGCATGTTGCTCCCAAAGTTCCTCGAAGTATGTGGCAAACCCTTCCGAGAGCCAGAGATGCGCCCAGGCCGATTCCGTCACGCCATCGCCGAACCACTGATGTGCCGTTTCGTGTGCGATGAGATCCGCCCGCATGGACCTCCTTCGGAAGCCGCGGTCGCTGTAAAAGATGGCCGTGGCATTCTCCATCCCCCCAAATATCGTCGAGCTCTCGAGATGCGCAAGCTTTTCGAACGGGAAAGGGGCGACAATCCGGGAGAAAAATTCCACAATGTCTTTCGCGTTGGCAAACGGTCCGGGTATGAAGTCCCGGTCTTCGGGAAAAACATAGAGGGATTGAGAGACGCCTCCGCCCGTTGCCGCGGTTCCCGGGGCGGTCTCTCCAAGGTCCATCGAATCCATGCGAGCCGCCGCGATCACCATAAGGTAGACCGGAATCGGTTTGCTCTCGGCCCAAACGGTGAGCGTTCTTGGCGTGGCAGACGGGAGCGGATGCGTTTCGACCAGCGCGCCGTTCGCAACGACCGTCAGTGATGACGGGGCGTTCACGCGCCAGGTAACGGTCGCTTTATCCGCGGGGTCGTCGACGCTTGCAAGCCAGTTCCGGGCCCTGTCGGGCCAGTTGTCTCCGAACGCCGTCCATCGGCCCGACGGGTCCGACCGAATGATGAGCCCGTCTGCAACATCACCATGATATTTCACCGCGATCTCCAGCGTGTCGGGCAAGCCCCCTTTCGCCCGCGGCAGGTCGACAAGAATTGAAACGCTGTCCCGCCTGAAGCGGCCTGGCCGCCCGCCGAGGCGAACGCTGTCGACATGCAGGCGCCGCAGGTCCAAACGGAGCGCAGCGACGGGTTCAAAACGCCGGAATTGTATCGACGCAAGAACTGCGATCGATCTCCCGGAGTCCGGAAGGGTGACGTCAAAATCGTAATGGATGATGTCGATCCCGGGCCGGGGCATATGCGGCGGGATCGATTGCGCGAGCGCGCCGAGCGACAGGATAAAAAGAGGGGCGATGATGCGGGGCAAACGCACGATGCAGGATCAGTTCTTGACGACTGACTGGGCGCCGTTGAGCGCGGCCTTCATCAGGCCGTCCGTCCTCTCGCCGATCTGCTGACGCCACATCGCAAAGTAAAGTCCCTTTTGCTCCAGCAGGTCGTGATGCCTCCCTGATTCCACGATCGATCCCCGCTCGAGGACATGGATTTTGTCCGAATGAAACACGGTCGAAAGTCGATGCGCGATCATGATCGTGGTCATGTCGTGGCGGGCAGAGATGTCACGAATGGTCGCCGTGATCTCCTCTTCCGTGAGTGAATCCAGGGACGATGTCGCTTCGTCGAACACGAGCAGGTCCGGTTTGCGCAAGAGAGCCCGCGCGATGGAGAGCCGCTGCTTCTCGCCTCCTGAAACCTTCACCCCTCCCTCGCCGATCACCGTATCCAATCCCTTATCCGCCCGGGCAAGCAAGCTTTGACATGCCGCTTGTTGCAGGACCTCCATGCACTCTGCATCGCTTGCACGCGGGTGCACGAAAACGAGGTTCTCGCGAATCGTGCCGGAAAAAAGCTGGGTATCCTGCGTTAC
>DATJYV010000032.1:0-4001 GCA_035499415.1 Bacteroidota bacterium | reverse complement strand
CAACGCCGTTACTTGTCCACTGAGGTGTTCCGGCTGCGTTGATACGTTGCGCGTAGATATCGTTGTCGGTTCCGTTCCGATGGTCTTCCCACGTAATGATCGCCCCCCCCGAACCGTCGCTCACGATTGTGGGAGAATCCTGGTTATTTGTTGCCGTACATATCGCATTGTTTACGGCCGGGTTGGTGGACCATTGCGCCCGCGAAAGTGAAGGGAAGAACAGGCAAAGGAAGGCAACAGGGATGAGAACATGTTGGCGCTTTGTCATTGAGGCCTCCTGCTTGAGTATTGCGTGATAAGCTGAAACCAGAACATTGAACCCGGTGTTGATGCCGGGATGACCGCAAAGAGCGCGGGCTGATGTAGATCGGATCCCGATCGTGAGCAATCGGGATGACCGCAAAGAACGCGCGCTGATGTAGATCGGATCCCGATCGAGAGCAATCGGGATGACCGCGAAGAACGCGGTCACTTTACCAGCAACATCTTCTTCACCGCCTGTTTCCCCACCGACTCCAGCCGTGCCATGTAGATACCCGAGGGAAGCTTCGAGGCGTCAAAGACCGCACTGTGGAACTGCCCGGATTCTGCCACGCCGTTGAAAAGCGTTGCCACCTCCTGCCCCAGGGCGTTGTAGACCTTGAGCGTTGCGGGAGCGCTTGTTGCGACGGTAAATTCGAGCGTGGTCGATGGATTGAATGGATTTGGATAGTTCTGCGAAAGCACGAACTCATTCGGCACCACGACTTGCGCGACGATCTCCTGCGAGTACTTGAACGACCCGTCCCGGTTGAGTTGTTTGATACGATACGCGTACGTGCCCTGATCAACCTTCGAATCGCTGAACGTATACGACTGGGGCGACGTGCTTGTGCCGCTTCCCTGGACGTATCCTTCCTGCGTCCAGGACCGGACGAGGGAGCCGGATGCGACCGGCGAGCGTTCGATATTATATCCTTCGACATTGGTCTCCGTCGCCGTCGTCCAATGAATCTCGATGTGGGCTCCGGACTGCGACGAGGTGAACGCCTCCAGTTCCAACGCGAGCGCAGTCTCGCTTAACTCGCCTGAAGTGGCGCCGACATTCCCATGGACATCCTCGCCCGCCACTCTATAATAGTACGTCGTGCCCTGAATCGCCGTCTGGTCTACGAACGTCGTGTCCCGCGTTAATGCCAGCTTGCTCGATTCGTTCGGCGTGAACCCGGCGCTCGTCGATCGGTAGACGTTGTAGCCCATCAGGTCGGAGTCGTAGCGGTCGGAATTCCACGTGAGCATGATGTAACCGTCCTCTCCGTGGGCGGCAGTTCCACCGCCGACGCCGACGGGCGGAATGTTGTCGACGGAATAGCCGCTGTCGACGGCCGACGGCCAGGTGAACGCGCTATCTGCCGTTCGCGCGATGACACGAAAGTAATATTCAGGAACACCCTGCAAGCCCGAATCCGCCGCGGTCGAAACGACCGTCGAGTAACCTTCGGACCAATTTGCCGGAACCGTCGCGGCGCTCTGCCAATAAATGGTGGATTGCGTTTTCTTCGCAGACGCGACCTTGCCCAGGAGTCCGGTGGACTGCACGCCAAGCTCGACGGTATACGAACCGATCACATTGTTCGGGCGCGTGTCGAGATATGTCGGATTCCACAGAACGCGCACATGTCCCCCCTGGTCGTTTGCGACGTCCGCGACGCGCGCAATCGACGGTTCCGTCGTTCCAAGGAGCATATACCTGTCGACCCTTTGAGCGTAAATGTTATCCGGTCCATTGCGGGGGTCCGACCACGCATAGATCGCTCCCCCTGTTCCATCGCCAGCGGCGACAATCTGGTCGATGTTGGTTCGGGTGGTGATAAGCACACCGCTGGTATCGTGTACTTTTTCACCCGACGAATTGAGCCATTGACCGTAAATGTAGTTCGGATCACCGCCGCCCGATGTCCTCGACTTTTTCGAAAGAGGAGTGTTTCTCCGGACGCCTCCGCGGTCAACGAACTGCGACCATGCGATCAGAGCACCCCCAGCTCCGTCATTCACCATGCTGAGATCTACCGGTGAGTAAGTCAGTGCGGCAACACTCGCTCCGTTCGACCCCCATGAGATCTGGCCCGTCGCGTCCAGATGCTGAGCATTGATGTTGAAAGACTCGGACCACGCAATGATCGTTCCCCCCATACCGTCGCAGACAATCACCGGGTTGGGGGACGGGTTAGATCCCGGTACTGTAATCTGGACTCCGTTCGTAACCCATTGCGCATTTCCGCCGCCATCGACCCGCTGTGCGTAAATGGCAAAATCACCTCCGCGACTATCATTCCATGTGACGATTGCACCTCCGGCTCCATCGCTGATTATTACAGGACTAAACTGCTGGTCCGGTGCGTTGCAAATAGGAATTCCGCCGCCTGACCACTGCCAAATTCCACCGGAATTGACCCTTTGTGCATAGATGTCACCAACGTCACTGCGAGAATCGCTCCACGTCACGATTGCCCCACCCGCCCCATCGCTTGCAAGAGTCGGCGCTTGTGCGTCACCGGCCCATGTGATTGGCCAATCGACCCAATCCCACAGGGCTTCCCCGGCCGAGTCTACACGTTGTGCAAATATGTCGGGGTGAGCGCCATCCCCCGAAGGGTCATCAAGCCATGCTATGATGGCTCCTCCTGAGCCATCCGAGATGATTTGGGGACTCTTGACAAACGCAGTCGCATCTCCCACCTCGATGCCGACCCCACCCTCAGCCCATTTCAAATTCCCATTTTGGTCGATTCGTTGTGCGTAAATGTCGCCACGTCCGTCACGAGGGTCTTCCCAGGTGACGACTGCCCCCCCTGCGCCGTCGCTCGTCGCAGCCACGGCGTATTGCCCTCCCGGCGCATTCGCTACCGGTACACCGGTGGACGCCCATTTCACATTTCCAGAAGCATCGATTCTCTGCGCATACAGGTCGCCAGCACTGTCATAAGTATATTCTGTCCAAACCACAATCGCCCCACCGGAGCCGTCGCTGACGATCGTCCCCGTGTATTCTTCGCCGGACGCCCCTGCCACTTTGTTGTTGACGCTCGGATTGTGCGACCATTGGGAATGCAAGGGAGCGGAAAGAATGAGCAGCAGCATTGGAACCGCATTGAAAATCAGATGACGAACTTTCATAACTCCTCCGATCAATTTTTTGATTCGACTCTTGACGCACGATTGAACACCGAAACGGGAAATGAGACACGGCGCGGAATTTCAGAAAGCAACTGCGAGGCGGGAAACCCTAAATCAGGAGCGAACGATTCCAAAGATAGATGAGCGAGGGCGTCCTCGGATCGACTGCAGCCCCGTGCGAAAGACCCGAGTCGACGACGTGGTGCGTGGATGGAGCGAGAGACGGACCGTCCTGGTCGAGAAAAATCAACCCTGGATGACGGGATGAGTGGTTATGCCCCGTGGATGATGGAAGAATCTCGGACCGAGTGAGAAGATTGGGGGACCCACCAAACGCGTATCCGCAGGCGAATCCAATAACCTCTTGGAAGTGTGCGGTCACTGAGCCGGGAAGCAAGTTGGTCGGGTTGGCACTGTCGACAAACAACACAACGACGAACAGTGTTCGAAATGTCACTTCTAGTCTTCTTGGGCAGGTAGGTTGCACGATCGCACCCCCGAAGGATAGGATTTGCCGATTCTCAAAATCTGGAAAGAAAGGTAAGTGAAGGGAAAGCGGAAGTCAAATTATTAAGATTGGAGGTATGGAATACCTCAAAAAGTGCCCAGGAAGGGGGTATTTCGCACGAGCGTCGGCGTACCCATCCGCCGAAGTCAAGACCTGCTTAAGACCTTAGACGTAGGCGCAAACACCGGCGCTTTAACAAAGAGAGTCCGATGAATCGGACTTGCCCCTTTTTCACCATCTTTCAGGATGGTTTTTTCGCACGAGCGTCGGCCTTCAGGCCGACGCGTTCGTCCTCACCGTCGGTATACCCGCCTCCATCTGCGGGACGAAGGCAGGC
>DATJYV010000031.1:0-15475 GCA_035499415.1 Bacteroidota bacterium | reverse complement strand
TGAAGCCATGCCTTTGCGCGGTCGACATCCGAGCTCGTTGCGCTCAGATGGCGGCGTTGCAGTGCATCGACGAATGCATTTTCGACGAGGCCGCGATAGCGCGGGGATTCAACGTCGAGGCCCACGGTCTGTCCTTCTTCGGCATTCAGGCGGCCGACTACTTCGTCCGCGATGCTCTGGAGCTGTCTCCGGATGACCACGACGACGGACGTGCTTTCGGCATCCTGTCCACGCATTTCCTGGCACCCCAGGCAGAGGAGCGTCCAGCCGCCCAACGTGAGCGACCATACGAGATGTTGCCTAGCCGTAGATCCCCCGGAGTTTCAGCGTGCGGGACACTTTGTCGATGGCAAGAATGTACGCCCCAATCCTCAACGTCTGCTTGTATTTTTCCGCTGTCTCGTATACCGAATTGAACGCCTGCTTCATCATTCTCTCCAGCCGTCGGTTCACCCGGTCCAGCGACCAGAAATATCCGATCCGGTCCTGCACCCACTCAAAATATGAGACCGTCACACCGCCGGCGTTCGCAAGAATATCCGGTATCACGAGAATTCCTTTTTCCCGAAGAATGGGATCCGCCTTGGCGGTCGTCGGGCCGTTTGCCCCCTCGCAGATGATCTTAGCCCTGATCTTCGGGGCGTTCTTATGGGTGATCTGATCTTCCTTCGCTGCGGGAACGAGGACGTCGCACTCCAGCTCGAGCAATTCGGGCTGCGTGATCTTCTCGGCTCCGGGGAATCCGGCCAGCGAGCGATTCATGCGCGACCACTCGATTGCCTTCGCAACATCGATCCCCTTTTTGTTATAATACGCAGCATCAACGTCGCCGATGCCGATGACCTTGCATCCCTGCGATGAAAGTAATTGGGCGGTTGTCGATCCGACATTGCCGAATCCCTGAACTACGACCGTCGACTGCTGCGGCTTGAGATGGAGTTTCTCCATGGCCGCGAGCGTGACGAACATGCATCCCCGTCCCGTTGCTTCTTTTCTGCCAAGCGATCCCCCCAGCAACAGCGGCTTGCCGGTGACGACGGCGGGTTCTGTGCGTCGCATGTGCATGCTGTAGGTATCCATGATCCAGGCCATGACCTGCTCGTTCGTATTCATGTCGGGCGCCGGGACATCTTTTTCCGGGCCCAGGATGTCCAGGAGGTTCGCGGTGTAGCGTCTGGTGATTTTCTCGAGGATGAGAGGGTTGAGCTTCGCCGGATCGCATCGGACTCCCCCCTTTGCACCGCCGAACGGGATGCTCATAACGGCGCATTTCCACGTCATCCAGGCGGCGAGCGCCTTCATCTCGTCGAGCGTGACGTCCGACGCGAAACGAATTCCCCCTTTCGACGGTCCAAGGATATCGTTGTGGATGACGCGGTATCCCTCGAAGACTTCGATCTCGCCATTGTCCAGGGCGATGGGGATGGAGATGATGATCTGTTTCACCGGCCGCTTGAGATACTCGTAGACGCCAGGGTCAATCTTGAGGATGTGAGCAGCGATGTCGAATCGCTGCATCATCGACTCGAACGGATTTTCCCTGTCGACGATCGGGGCGGGTTCTTTGTAGACTGACTGGTTGTTCAGGTCCATTGGTCGATCATCGGAGCGTTATCGCGATCCACCCATGGCCATTTGTTCGAGGCGAGCGATTCTTTCAGCCGTCGGAGGATGGGTTGAGAACAGCCGGGCAAACCCCTGGCCCCGAAGCGGGTTGACAATGAAGAGATGGGCCGTGGCGGTGCCTGCATTGGTCATCGGCAGTTCCTCCGACGCTTTTTCGAGCTTTCGCAGTGCGTTTGCAAGACTGAGGGGACGATGACTCAATTCGGCACCTGCCTCGTCGGCGGAGTACTCCCGGGAGCGCGAGACGGCCAGCTGGATGAGCATGGCCGCGATGGGAGCCAGAATAATCATGAGAAATCCCCCTCCGGGGCCGGAATTTCCCCTGTCGCGACTGCCGCCGCCGAACATCGTGGCATACATCGCGGTCCGACCGAGAATCGTGATGGCCCCAGCCAGCGCCGCAGCCACGCTCGAAATCAGGATATCCCGGTGCTGGACGTGCGACAGCTCATGGGCGATGACGGCTTCGAGCTCGTCGTCGCTGAGGATGCGGAGAATTCCCTCCGTGGCCGCGACTGCGGCGTGTCCGGGATCCCTCCCGGTTGCGAATGCATTCGGCGTCTCTTGCGGGATGATGTACACCCGCGGCATGGGCAGCGACGCTTGTGTGGCGAGGCGGCGCACGATGCCGAAGAGCCGTGGCGAATCTGATTCCGTCACCTCACGAGCGCGGTAGCTCGCGAGAACAATGCTGCTTGAAAACCAGTATGACCCGGCGTTCAGCAAGAGCGAAAAAGCGAATGCCACGTACAGGCCCGATTCTCCCCCGAGCGCATCTCCGATGAACAGCAGCAAACCCGTGAGTAATCCAAGAAGCAGTGCCGTTTTCATTCCGTTCGACATAATTCCTTCTCCACAGTTGCTTGGTCAATTTCGGGCATCGTCATGCCCGATCGAAGTGCTAAGATACGCAAAACGGAGAGGAGATTCAATAATGCAGGAATTCCAGTAGTGTCCTCAATTCAGCGGGCTCCAACGTATCAAGGAAGCGTCATGCTGAACTCGTTTCAGCATCTGACCTTCACAGACCCCGAACCTCAACCAGAGGCTGATGGGCCTTCGGCCCAAAGTTCGGGGTGACGGTTGCTTGGAAATAGGACACTACCGGAATTCCAGAGGAGATAGTTTACGATGAGAGTCGCGAGCTGAGGATCCGGCGGAGGGACCGCAAAACGATTTCGGGGCGTTCGTCGAGAAAGTGGCGGGAGAATCTTCGGGCTCGGCGTACTTCTTCCGAATCGATATCGGCCGTGATCAGATCCTCTGTTAAGAGTTTTGCTGTCGACCGCATCGACCCGTCCGGTCCGACGACTGCCGAACCGCCCCAGAAGGTGACCCCGTCTTCAACGCCAACGCGGTTGGCAAAAATAATGTAGGTACTCAGGAGGCGCGCGTACGACCGAAGTTGTTCGTAATTCACCTCGGCATTTTGCAGGGTCGGACGGTTTCCTGACGTGCGTGCAGGACTCGCCGTCGGACAGAGGATGACTTCAGCCCCGTCCATCGCCAGGAGGTACGGGAGCGAGAGGTGCCACATATCTTCGCAGACAAGGATTCCCAGCCGGCCCCACTTTGACGAAAAAGCGCTCACCGTGGATCCGGCACTGAAATATCTCCCCTCCTCGAACATGCCATACGTCGGCGGATAAATCTTCCGATGAATATGCTTCACCTCTCCATCCTCGAGCAGGAGAGCGCTGTTGTAAATCCCGTGATGCGGGCCGTTTTCGACGAACCCGAGCACGATCGAAATCTTCTTGCTCTTCGTGCGGAGCGTTTTGATGTGCTTGCTTCTTTCCGGGTCCAGGGCGATTTCCCAGGCGATATCCTTGAGGGAGTAACCGGTCAGGCTCAGCTCGGGGAATACAATGAGGTTGGCCCCCCTTTTCAAAGCCTGGTCCGTCAGCGCCATGTGGCGGGCGAGGTTTGATTCCAGGTCGCCCACCCGCGAATCCATCTGCGCAACGGCAACTTTGAATTTCATCCGACTGGCGATTGTCGTCCCTAACGGATATCGACTTCGTTGGAAAGCTCGTTCGGATCCTTCCTGCCGGCCGGGACGTGCTTTGAAAGAACGTGTCCCACCGACTGCACTCCGAAGATGACCCCCTCGCGGAATTGCTTCCGCGAGAAGTGACCCGACATCTCCGTCGCAATGCGCGCCCAGGTCCCCTCGTCGACCTTCGAGTGAATCCCTTCATCCGCCAGAATGTAAAATTGGCGGTCTTCCAGGAGAAGGAAGATGAGAATCCCGGTCTTTCCCTGCGTCTTCGTCATTCCGAGCTCGTGAAATTCCTTCCGGGCCATCTGTTCGAGCGTGAGCTTCCGCTCTCCCCGAGTCCTTCGTTGACGAATGCCGACACGAATTTCCCCGGCAGTCGTCTTCTCGGCTTCCGTGATCGCATGCGCGATTGCGGCTGCGTCGGCATCTGAAAATATCTTTTTTGGATGGCTCATCCCGTCTTCATTCCTTCAAGACAGATCGATCATTTTGATGTCCTTGATATACTGGACGGTCTTGTCTTCCTTGAGGTTCTTGAGCTTCTCCATCTTTACGACGAGGCGTTCGATATTCTCCTTCATGAGGGCAAGGTATCGGACCGCCTTCTCCGGCCCTCCCGCCGCAAGCATACGGTCGACCACCGTTCGCATGGACTCCAGCGGTTCGCTCACTTCGTTCGTCACCCCTACAATCATCTCCTGCATGACTTCAAGCCGCTTCTTCTTGATCTCCAGCTCATCCACTTCCCTCCGGAGCTTCCGCTTCTCCAAAACGCTCAGAAGGGTCCGGGGAAATACGTTGCTCGTAATATCCTCCTTGACCAGGTAATCATCCACTCCGAGTTTCATCACTTCGACGGCGAGATTTGTGTCTTTGCTGACCGTCAGAAAAACGATGGGGGTCTGGATCTTCTTCTCCCTCAGCGCCTTCGTCACTTCAACGCCGTTCATCGAAGGGAGAAAGTGGTCGAGCACAATAATGTCAATCGCCCCGTTCGCGACGGCTGTGCGAAGGGCGTCTGCGCCATCCGCTTTCCAGACGACATCGAACGTCGCGCCTTCGAACCGTTTCAGATACCGCTCGACAAGCGTCGCAGTATCGGAATTGTCCTCAACGAGGAGGACGCGAATTGCGGTAATATCGGTCATTCGCCCGGCAGCGGAACTGCCACCCTTTTTTTCCCCGCGAGAGAGCGACGGACAACGGGGGCCAACGCGCGTATCTCTTCGAATAAGGCCTTGAACTTGTCGGGCCGGAGCGACTGGAATCCGTCCGAGAGTGCCGCTCCCGGGTCCGGATGGACTTCGATGATCAGCCCGTCCGCGCCGGCAACGATCGCCGCTTTGGACATGGGCGCCACCAGGTCCCACGCTCCCGTACCGTGGCTCGGGTCGACGAGGACGGGAAGATGAGAAAGTCGCTTAAGGACCGGGACGGCGTTCAGGTCGAGGGTGTTCCGCGTGGACGTCTCGAACGTCCGAATGCCTCGCTCGCAGAGGATGATCTGGTAATTCCCCTTCGAAGCGATGTATTCGGCCGACATGAGGAGTTCTTCGACCGTCGCAGAAAAGGATCGTTTCAGGAGAACCGGCTTTCGGGCTTCCCCGACGCTTTCGAGCAGGGAGAAGTTGTACATGTTGCGGGCGCCGATCTGGACGATGTCGGCCGTTTCCAGGATCGCGGGCAGCGTTGCCGTGTCCTTGGCTTCCGTTACGATGTGCATACCGGTTTGTTGGGCCGCTTCGCGGAGATATTCCAATCCTTCGAGCTTGAGTCCCTGGAACGAGTATGGCGAGGTCCTCGGTTTGAACGCTCCCCCGCGCAGGAACGATACTCCCATCTCCTTAAGCTCCTGGGCAACTTCCAGGATTTGGGACCTGCTCTCGACCGAACACGGTCCGGCAATGATCGTCAACTCCTCACCCCCGACGATGTCGCCGCCGACAGAGATCTCGGAATCCTCCGCTTTGACCTCACGGCTCACGAGTTTGTACGGTTTGGAAACAGGGACTGCATCCTGAACGCCCATCATGCTCAGAAAAAGGTCTGGGTCGATCCGTCCCTGATTGCCCGTAATGCCGATTGCAGTCCGTTGTGCGCCGGGAATCTCGTGCGGAACGTAGCCGAGCGCCCGGACCTTCTCCTTCACTTTTTCGACATCGGACTTCGTCGCTTCCTGTCGCATCAAAACGAGCATCTCAAACCTTCAGCGAGAAATTGATTATTTCCGTTTCCTGGTCTTCAAAAACGACTGGTCACCAGCCGCCCGAGGCGCCGCCGCCGCCCGACATTCCTCCGCCGCCGCTCCAGCCACCACCACCACCTCCGAACGACCCTCCGCCGAATCCACCCCCCCACCCGCCGTATCCCCAGCCACCGTAGTACCGGGCACCGCGGGATCCGAATACATAACGGCGTCGGGAGGCAATCATCGGCATGAGAAAGTAGAAGACAAAAATTCCCATGGCGACGAGGAGGCCCGCGGAGATCGTGGGAGCAGACTTTCCCGCGCCTGCATGGTACTCCCCGGCCGTCGCGGCCATGATTGCAACAACCCCGTTCAACAAGCCGTCAAAAAAATTCCCTTCGCGGAATTTCGGCGCTATTTCATTCCGGATGATCTCCGAACTCAAGGCGTCTGTCAGGACCCCTTCAAGCCCGTAGCCCACTTCGATCTTGATCTTTCTGTCGTCTTTGGCGACAACGAGCAGAACCCCGTTGTTCCTGGACTTCTGCCCGATGCCGTTCGCCTCGAACACCTTGTTCGCAAAATCCTCAATATCGTCTCCCTGAAGAGATTTCACCATAAGGACGACTACCTGCGTCGAGGCCGTATCCTCAAAATGTTTCAGCCGGTATTCAAGCGTGCTCCACTCGACATAGCTGAGCGTGTTCGTGAAATCAGTCACCCGCTGGTCGAGCCGGGGAATCGACAGCCCGGCCGTATCCGACTGGGGCCCGGCCGGAAGGGCGGCAAAAAGAATGAGGGAAAGAAACGGGATCATCGCGGGAGTTAGAATTTCACCTGCGGGGCCTGCTCGGCTGCCTCTGCCGCCTTGAAGTACTGGTTCTCCTTGAAGCCGCCGAAGCCGGCGACGATGGAACCCGGAAACCTGCGGATCAGCACGTTGTAGGCCTGCACTGTTTCGTTGAACCGGCGGCGCTCGACGGCGATGCGGTTTTCCGTCCCCTCAAGCTGGGACTGGAGTGTCAGGAAGTTTTCGTTCGACTTCAGGTTTGGATAATTTTCCGTCACGACGAGGAGCCGCGAGAGTGCGGCGCCGAGTCCGTCCTGCGCCTTCTGGAATTGCGCGAACGCCTGAGGGTCGCGCAGCACCTCGGGTGTCACCTTGAGAGAGCCCACGCTGGCGCGCGCAGCCGTCACATTTTCCAGCACATCCTTCTCCTGCTTCGCGTAGCCCTTCACCGTTTCGACGAGGTTGGGAATAAGATCATACCGGCGTTGGTACTGATTTTCGACTTGCCCCCAGCTCGACCGAACACCCTCGTCCGACGTCACGATTTTGTTGTATGTCGAGATTCCCCAGCCGACAATGCTCACGGCGAGGAGGAGGAAAACGCCGATAACGGCGAGGGAAATGGAAAGTCCTTTGCTCATGCTCGGCCTTTCAGTTAGGAAGAACCAGGTTATTGATCACTCCGGGTTTCTCGGAACAGACACGGAGGAGAATCAATTTTACCGAAATTAACGTGGAAAAACAAGGTTGGGGGGCCCGAGGACGATGCAGGATGCACGAACGACCGACGGTCGGAAAACGGAACACTACTGGAGCAACGAGCGGGCGATGACGATTTCCTGGATCTCAGATGTGCCTTCGTATATCTCCGTAATTTTTGCGTCGCGGAGAAAGCGTTCCACCTTGTATTCGCGAATGTATCCGTATCCGCCGTGAATCTGGATTGCTTCGAGAGCCGCGTTCACCGCAACCCGCGATGCGAACAGCTTTGCCATCGAAGCCGCGTCGGCAAACGGCGCGTTCTGGTCCTTGAGCGACGCGGCCTTCATCGTAAGCAGGCGCGCCGCATCGATGTTCGTGGCCATGTCCGCGATCTTGAACTGGATCGCCTGAAACCCCGCGAGGGGCGAACCGAATGCCTTTCGCTCCTTGCTGTACTTGACCGAAGCTTCGAGGCACGCCTGAGCGATGCCCAGCGCCTGCGATGCGATCCCGATGCGTCCGCCGTCGAGCGTCTTGAGGGCGAACCGTATACCGAATCCTTCTTCCCCGATTCTGTGACCAACGGGAACCCGGCAGTCCTGGAACGCGAGAGAGACGGTATCAGAACTGCGGATTCCCAGCTTCTTCTCTTTTTTTGCAACGCTGAAACCCGGCGTCCCCTTTTCCACGATCAACGCGGTTACTCCCTTGGCCCCTTTCGTCCGGTCGGTCGATGCCATCACCAGCACCACGTCCGCACTCGACCCGTTCGTAATGAAATTCTTCATCCCGTTCACCACATAAAAATCTCCGTCGCGAACCGCGGTCGTCCGCTGATTCGTCGCATCGCTCCCCGCTTCCGGTTCGGAAAGCGCGAACGCGCCGAGTTTGCGTCCTGCCGCGAGGTCCGGAAGAAACGTCCGTTTCTGCTCTTCTGTGCCGTACGTTTCGATTCCCCAGCAAACGAGAGAATTGTTGACAGACATGATGACGCCGACGGAAGCATCGACTTTCGAAATTTCCTCCATCGCAAGCGCGTACGATACCGTATCCAGGCCCGCGCCTCCATAGGATTCCGAGACCATCATTCCCAGAAACCCGAGTTCGCCGAGCCGTTCGACCGCCTGCGCGGGAAATAACTCCTTCTCGTCCCTCTCGTCCGCGGACGGGGCGAGCTCTTCGTGCGCAAATTTCCTCGCCGTCTCGCGAATCATCAACTGCGTATCGCTGAACTCGAAATTCATGGGCATGCTCCCGGGGTCATTTCTTTTTCTCCGGGTAGTCGTAGAATCCCTTCCCGGTCTTCCTTCCGAGGTTTCCGGACGCAACCATGCGTTTGAGCAGCGGGCAGGGTCGGTACTTCGGGTCTCCGAGACCTTTGTGAAGCACATTCATGATCGAGAGGCAGACGTCCAGGCCGATGAAGTCGGCAAGTTCAAGAGGCCCCATCGGATGATTCATGCCGAGTTTCATCACCGTGTCGATCGCATCGGGGCTCGCCACGCCCTCCATGACGCAGTACATGGCTTCGTTCAGCATTGGGAGAAGAACGCGATTCGATACGAACCCCGGATAATCGTTCACTTCTGCCGGGATTTTCCCGAGCCGTTGAGCGAGGGACTTGACCGAAGCAAGCGTCTCGTCGGACGTCAACTGTCCCCGGATAATCTCCACGAGCTTCATGACCGGTACGGGATTCATGAAGTGCATGCCGATAACCTGCGGCGCCCGTGAAGTCACAGCCGCAAGCTCCGTGATCGGGATCGAGGATGTGTTCGAGGCAAGGATCGTGTCCCTGCTTGTCCATCGGTCGAGATTCCGGAAAAGCTCCTTCTTGATTCCTTCATCCTCGGTCACGGCTTCGATGACGATGTCCGCCCGGCCGCATGCCTTCTCGAGGTCAACGTTTGTCTGAATCCGCGCCAGCGTCTCCTGCCGCTGTGCATCTGACAACGTTCCCTTTTTTACCTGTCGCTCGAGGTTCGCTTTGATGGTGTTCAAGCCCCGTTCGATGAACTCCGTGCGGACGTCGTTCAGCACGACCTGATATCCGAATTGCGCGCAGACATGGGCGATGCCGTTTCCCATCGTGCCGGAGCCGACGACGGTAATGTGTGAGATGGTCGACATGGATTTCCGAGAGATCGGCTCCTGGGTGAGCGTAAGAATGATGCAGTCGGGAAAAGTTAAGAAGGAATGGGTGAAGAGTAAAGCAGGAAGAGATGCGGCCTCAGGGGGACGAGGATGCCCGCCCGTCGCCTGTGCCGGCCACCGGGCTCGGGCCGGCTCAAATCAATTCGACGATCATGCCTGCGGCCTCTCCCCCCCCGATGCAGATCGCGGCAAGCCCCCTCTTCAGGTTGCGCTGCTTCAATGCATAGAGGAGTGTCACCAGGATCCGTGCGCCGCTGGCGCCGATCGGATGCCCAAGCGCCACCGCACCTCCGTTAACGTTCACGCGCGCGAGGTCGAGGCCGAGCATCTTGTTTACTGCCAGCGTGACGACGGCGAACGCCTCGTTGATCTCGAAAAGATCGATATCACCCAGTTTCATCTTCGCCCGCATCAGCACTTTCGGAATCACATCCGCCGGCGCGGTCGTGAACCATTCCGGCTTCTTCGCCGACGACGCGTAGGCCATGATGCGCGCCAGCGGGGAGAGCTTCATCTCCGCCGCCTTCGCTTCACTCATGACGACGAGAGCGGCGGCACCGTCGTTGATCTTGGACGCGTTTGCTGCCGTTACCGTCCCCTCTTTCTGAAACGCCGGCTTGAGTGTGGGGATCTTTTCGAATTTTGTCTTGAACGGCTCTTCGTCCTGAGAAACGGCCTCGTCCCCCTGTTTTGTGGCGATTCGGACCGGAATCACTTCCGCCTTGAATCTTCCTTCTCTCCACGCAGATTGCGCCCGCTTGTAGCTCGTGATCGAGAATTCATCCTGCGCCTCCCGCGGAACAGCGCATTCGCGCGCGCAAAGTTCCGCCGCGTTCCCCATGTGAAAGTCGTTGTAAACATCCCACAACCCGTCTTTGATCATGGAGTCGACAAGAGATGCATTTCCCAACCGGTATCCGGACCGCGCCCGCTCGAGGACATACGGCGCATTCGACATGCTTTCCATTCCGCCGGCAACGACGATCTCCGCATCGCCCAGTTGAATCGCCTGGGATGCGAGCATGACCGCCTTGAGCCCGGAACCGCAAACTTTGTTGACCGTCATGCACTCAACGGAATCCGGAAGGCCCGCAAAAAGTGCGGCCTGGCGCGCCGGCGCCTGCCCCTCGGCGGCAGTCAGGACATTCCCCATGATGACTTCCTGGACGTCCGATTTCCTGATTCCAGCCCGGTTCACAGCCTCCTCCACAACCAACGCCCCGAGTCGCGGGGCCGGTACACTGCTGAGACTCCCCATGAATGAACCTATGGGAGTTCTACAGGCACTGACGATCACGGCCGATGGCATGGGCGATTCTGTGACTGATTAATCGGTGATTCGTGAATTGGTATTTCGTTCAGTCTGATTTTGGTAACCGGTAGGAGTGAAGCTTTGAGCCGGGAATATCGAGTTACGAGTTTCCAGTTCCGAGTTTCGAGTTGTGATGGCCAACAGCTCATGCCTGAAAGCTGACCGCCGCTCCTCAGCTATTCATCACCTTCAGAAACTCCTTGTTCGACTTCGTCCCGCGCATCTTGTCCAGCACCAACTCCATGGCATCCACGGGATTCAAGTCGCTCAGGAACTTCCGCAGGATCCAGACGCGATTCAGGTCATCCGGGTCCATAAGGTTTTCCTCTTTGCGCGTGCTTGTTTTGTTGACGTTCAGGGCCGGGAAAATCCGTTTGTCGCTCAGTGCCCGGTCGAGCACCATTTCGCTGTTCCCTGTTCCCTTGAACTCCTCAAAAATCACTTCGTCCATCCTGCTCCCTGTTTCGATAAGCGCCGTCCCGATGATTGTGAGACTTCCCCCCTCCTCGATATTCCGCGCCGCGCCGAAAAACCGCTTGGGGCGATGCAGGGCGTTGGCGTCGACGCCGCCCGAGAGAATTTTGCCGCTGTGCGGCACCACCGTGTTATGCGCGCGGGCAAGTCGCGTAATGCTGTCGAGCAATATTACCACGTCTTTCTTCGACTCGACGAGCCGCTTCGCCTTCTCGAGGACCATATCCGAAACCTGGACGTGACGTTCCGGCGGTTCATCGAACGTGGAGCTGACCACCTCCGCGGTAACCGTCCGCTCCATATCCGTAACCTCCTCCGGCCGTTCGTCGATCAGGAGGACGATCAACCGAATTTCCGGATGATTCCGTGATATGCTGTTTGCCATCTTCTGGAGAAGAATCGTCTTGCCGGCTTTTGGGGGAGAAACGATCATGCCGCGCTGACCCTTGCCGATCGGCGAGAGCAGGTCGAGGATTCGCATCGAGTATTCCCCGGGGGCCGATTCGAGCTTGATGCGCTCGGCGGGATACAGGGGAGTCAGATTGTCAAACAGGATGCGTTCACGGATCAAGTCGGGATGGTCTTCATTGACGGCCTCCACGCGCAGGAGGGCGAAGAATCGCTCCCCTTCTTTGGGGGGCCGGACCTGACCGCTGACGCTGTCGCCCGTTCGCAGGCCGAACTTCTTGATCTGGGATGGCGACACATAGATGTCGTCCGGTGAGGGAAGATAATTGTAGCTCGCGGATCGGAGGAAGCCGTAGCCGTCGGGCAGAACTTCGAGGACGCCCTTGCTGAAGCCCAGGCCGTCCTTTTCCGTCTGTGCCTCGAGGATTTTGAAAATCAATTCCTGTTTTCGGAGCTCGCTGTAACCGGAAATATTCATTTCCTTGGCGATCACGTTAAGCTCTCCGATCTTCTTGGACTTTAGTTCAGAAATGTCCATCGGCATGAGAGGGAACCTCTTGAAAAGTGGGACAGAAGAAAATGAGGGTGCAGAAAAAAAAGGTTTGGGTGGAGGCGAATTTAGAAAAGGTGTTAAATATCAGAATTCCGGGGAAACACAAAAGGTTTGGTGGAGTGAATTGGCTGGAGACGACGGACAGGAACTGCCCCGCTACATCACCTGTCAGTATACCCCATTATTGATTGATTGTCAAGTATTTTTTCCCCTGGAGGAATGCCGCCGCTTCGCCAACGACGAAATGCGAACCGGTCAGGAGAATCGCGCTCCGGGAATGTTGTCGCATCGCCCGATCGATTCCCGAAGAGACAGAGTCGGCTTCGAAGGCCGGAATATTTTGACGTCGGAATTCAGCTGCGAGTTCCCCGGTGCGCCGGGATCGGCTGGTCGTTGGAGCTACAACGATGGCGCGCGCCGCGATAGTTCCCAGTGAACGAATCATCGGTTTGTAACGCTTGTCCTGCATCACCCCAAAGACGGCCAGGAGCCGCCGCAGACCGAGTTGACGAAGCGACGCACACAACGAGCGCATCGCCTGCGGGTTGTGCGCGACGTCTGCAATAACCAGCGGCGATCTTCGAAGGACTGTGAGACGACCCCAAAGCCCTGTTGTTTTCTGTACGCGAGCGAATCCTGAACGCGTCGTCGTCTCGGTGATTCGTCTCCATCCTCTCTCGCGCAGAACCCGAAGAGTGTGAAGCGCAACCGCGACGTTTGCCGCCTGGAAGGATCCAGCGAGGGAGACGTAAAGGCGGGCAAAATGTTTCGCGAAGGCCGAGGCGTCGACGGTGATTCCGTCAAGCGTCGAAGTCGAGATTTTTACGTCGTCCTTCTTCCGGACAAGAAGGCGCGAACCCCGCTTCCGGCACTCACGGCGGATGACATTCAGCGCATCCCCCCGAACAACGCCGGTAACACACGGCACGCCGCGCTTGATAATTCCGGCCTTTTCCCGTGCGATCGCAGAGAGTGTGGAACCGAGGATCTGCGTATGCTCGCGGCCGATATTCGTGATGACGCTGACTTCAGGACGCAGGACGTTGGTCGCATCGAGTCGTCCTCCGAGACCCGTTTCGACGACCGCAATGTCGACATGCCGGTCGGCAAAATACCGAAACGCCATCGCCGTGGTCGTTTCAAAAAAGGTTGCACTCAGCTTCTCGACGTGGGGCCAGAGCAACGTGAGCAGACGGCAGACATCTTCCTGCGCAATCATCTTCCCGTCGACACGAATTCGTTCGCGGAAATCGGCGAGATGGGGGGAAGTGTAAAGCCCGGTCTGATATCCCGATGCAGTCAGCGCTGCAGCCACGAGGGACGATGTTGAACCTTTCCCGTTGGATCCGGCTACGTGAACTGCTGGGAACGTTTTTTCGGGGCGGCCCAGGAATCGAAGAAGCGCCTTGGTCACGCCAAGGTCGAACTTCATTCCGAATCTCTGAAGGGCAAAAAGCCGCGAGATTCCTTGTTCGTAGTCCACGGGACGAATGATCGGGAGGGGGACAGGAGCCCGCGAGGCGCTTCTACTGCCAGGAATCGATGACAGACGTTGAGCGGTCGACCTCCAGCGCTCCCACAAGCTCTCCAAGGTCTTTCACCCCATGGTCGCGGCCAAATTTTTCCATGCCCTCTGCGACGTCGATTGCGGCAGCCGGATGGACGAAGTTCGCCGTTCCCACCTGCACCGCCGTGGCTCCCGCAAGAAGGAATTCGATGGCGTCCTCGCCGCTCCGAATCCCACCTATGCCGAAGACGGGAATAGAAACGGCGTTTGCCGATTCATAGACTTTTGCGAGCGCGAGCGGTTTTATCGCCGGACCGGAGAGGCCGCCGGTGACCGTTGACAGTTTGGGTTTTCTTGACTGCGCATCGATGGCCATTCCAACGAAGGTGTTGATGACCGATACGGCATCCGCCCCTTCACCTTCGACCGCCTTCGCAAACTCGCCGATGTGCGTCACATTCGGCGTCAGTTTGATGATGAGAAGTTTACCCGTCAGCACGCGAAGACGGCGGGTAATCTCCGACACTGCCGAACGGTTTGTGCCAAAGCTCAATCCTCCTTCCTTGACGTTGGGGCATGAAACATTGATCTCGTATCCATGCACGCCCTCTTCCCCTTCGATACGCTCCAGAACCCGGCAGTATTCATCGACCGAGCTCGCAGCAATATTTGCCACGACCGCCGTCTTCATCTTTCGAAGAAGCGGAAGTTTGTCGCGGACAAAAGCTTCCACCCCGATATTCGCGAGGCCGATGGAGTTCAACATTCCCGCATCCGTTTCGACAATGCGGCGGGGCGGGTTGCCGTCCCGCGGCTTGAGGGAGAGCGATTTCGTGACGATGCCGCCGAGGCGCTTTGCATCGACGAGGTCCGAAACTTCATCCCCGTAGCCGAACGTTCCCGAGGCCACCAAAACCCGGTTCTTAAACGTCACTCCCTTCAACGTGAACGAAGTTCGCATCATTTAGAGGATGACCTCCGTGGAAAGAAACGTGGGTCCTTCTGTGCACATGAGCGAATAGCGCTTTCCGTCTCCCGTCCGATGGACGGGACAGCCCTGACATAATCCGACTCCGCACGCCATCTCCCCTTCCAGCGAGAGTTCACACGGAATATCTTCTTTCAACGCAAACGCCGAAAGTGCTCTCAACATCGGCGTGGGACCGCAGCCGAAGATTTTCGGTTTCAGCATGCGGCGACGAAGCGCACGTCCAAGCAATTCGACAACGTTTCCGTGGAAGCCGCGGGAACCGTCATCCGTCGCTATTTTCTTGTGCTCGAGATTTGCGCTGACGAGTTGCCGCGCACTCCGGGATCCGACGAACGTCATTATGTCGATTTTCTTTTTGCGCAGGGCCGATGTCAGGAAGGGGAATGGCGCAATCCCGAGTCCGCCGGCGACGATGATCGCCGTCCGGAAATCATCGTCGAGCTTGAAGGGACGACCCAGCGGTCCGAGGACGTCGAGGGCGTCTCCCCGTTTGCGAGCGCCAATCAGGGCGGTGCCGGGTCCGACGATATTAAAGAGAATCTCGACCCGGTCCCGCGTTACACGGCTGACACTGAATGGGCGTCGAAGAAGCGGCCCCTGAATGGAATCAGGAATCCGCACGTTGACGAACTGTCCCGGCCGGCTCGCGCGAGCAATGAGCGGACTGCTGAACGACAGAGCAATCGTGTTCTCCGCGACAGACCGGACGGAGACGACACGAACATTTTGCTCGAACATCTAGTTTGCTCGTTTCACAGATTTGTCGTC
>DATJYV010000030.1:0-4347 GCA_035499415.1 Bacteroidota bacterium | reverse complement strand
TCGCCTTTACGCTGACGGACTTTAGTGCCTCGACTCCCTACGCGACAGGCCGCTGGACCTATCGCCGCATGGGGTCACAATCTTCATCCCAAATTTATGTCTCGTTCGTAAGGCAGGAGTCCGTCTGGAAGATTTCGCAATTTAATATCTATTGAGATGGCGCCCGCCCTTTGCCGATGAGCATTAAACGAATCCAGATTGTTCGCCCCGCTGTGTGGGGCTTTTTTGTTTCGCTCGTCGCGATTGGATTTCTCCTCGGACTGCAGACCCTTCGTGTGCGTCGAATAACCCAGCATCCGGCGGACTTCGAGGAGGAGCGACGAAACACTGCCCGATCCGTCATCCAGGCAGCATTTCAGGATTACTCCAGACACCTCTTCGACGTCGTTCGCCGGATCGGCGCCGATTCGACCATTACAAAGAGCTTGAGCGAGAACCGGCCGGAATCGGCTTCGTTGACCTTCCGCCGTCTCGATCAATTTCATGAAGATGACGGCGTGAGCGTCGACATCACCGACGCGCAGGGAAATGTGCTCGCGTGGGCCGGGAGAAGCGTCGAACAGAACTACCGCCCCCGATTTAGGATGCGCAACAGCGACACGCTGCTCTTTGTAACGCACGCGGACCTTCAGATATTTCTTACCGCCGGAACTGCCATCGGGGACGGCGCTTTCTTCGCGCTCGCCAGCGTGCCGCTGGAATCCGATTTTCCGATTGCCAATCGCTTCGTCGCAAGCGAAAACCTTTCTGCAGACCTGGCGTCGGATTTGGGCGCGCGTGTCGACCTTGATTTCGACCGGCCTTTTACCCCCTCCGGTCTTTACTCGGTTTTAGTTCCCGGACTCCAGGGTGACACGCTCGCCGTGGCGAGTGTTGGAATACCGTCGCCGGAGACGGGCGCAGAAGAATTTTCCGGGCAAATCGACACGTGGATAGCTCTTTTTTCATCCAGTGGTATTTTATTTCTCGCGGTCATTGCCGTTTCCGTCCTCGCAGGATCGAGCAGCCGCATCATAAGATTGCCGGGGATCATCGCGGCGATCTGGGGCGTTCGGTATGCCTGGCTGTTGATGGGAATTCCCCGCCGGATTGTCGGCGGCGGCTTCTTTGACCCGGCTTCGTACGCCACAACCTTCGGATGGGGAATCACCGCTTCCCCGGGCGACCTCTTCATCAGTCTTCTTGCTCTTCTTGCCTCGTTTTCCGCTCTGTTCCTTGAGACGAACCGTCTTCGCGGGCCGGCCGAAAAAAAAACCTCGCCTTCTGCCCCCTTCTTCGCATACTCGGGCTTTCTCTTCCCGGCGATCGTGTTCATGTTCATTACTCGCGGGTACGCGGCTTCGATCCGGAGCTTCGTGTTCGATTCGGTCGTCCGCCTCTTCGACCCCTCGGTCGTCATCCCCGGCTCGCTCGCGGCTTTAATGCATGTGAATATTCTCATCCTGTCTGTCTGTTACGTGGCCGCGACGATCATCCTTCTGTCGCTCATGCAGTACTGCGGGCGTCTTCTTACTTTCACGCCATTCCGTTCCTGGCTTCTCATTCTCGCAACCTTCATCATCGTAATTCCGGTTTTTCTTGAGTTCGACGGCACATCACTCGTTCCGCCTCTTTTTCCGCCTCTCGTCGTCGTTGCCGCCGCCTTCGCGGAGGCGTGGATGAAAAGAAAAAAGGCCCAGGAGACGTTTTCCGCCCTGACATCCCTGTTTGCAGCGTCCCTCATTCCTGCGTTCGTCGTTTCCGTGCCGATCCTCGACATGCAACTGCACGCGAAAGAACGGGCGCAGCTTGAACTGGCGGCGAATGATATCCTCAAACCCGCGGACGATTGGCTCTCGTTTGTCCTCCTCGACGGCTTTCGGTCGCTCGCCTCGTACGGACCGGAGTTTCCCGAAGCCGCTGACTCGACCGCGGCCGCATCGTCCCATCTTGCCTTTCGGCTCTGGGCGCAGACGCTTCTCGGAAGGCGGGGATACAACTCAGCTCTCATTTGTTACGACCCTGATGGCCGCGAGGTCGACCGATTTTCCGTCGGCATATCGGATTTTGACCAGCACGACCTCCTGCAAAAGGTGTTCGACGGCGAAGAACAGGTCGTACAGTCGATCGAACGCACGACCCCCGGAATGCGGACGAAATCATACGGGATGTGGGGATCACTTCGCGATTCGACCAACGCCGTCCGGGGGACGGTGGCGATTCTCGTGACCGGCGGCCTTCGGTCGCTCTTCAGGGGAGAAACGATGGCTCCGCTCCAGTCTGAAAATCTCACCGACTTCGACGTGGGGTTCCGCCAGTCGGCAATCATTGAATACCAGGACGGCCAATTGGTTTCGACGACCAACCCCGGATGGTATGAAGGCATGCGGGTCCCCGACCAGGTACAGGAATCGTTCTCAAATCCGACTTCCCGGTTTGTCTGGACGACGGACACCGTCGATAATGTCGAATACCGTTCGCTCCTTGCCCGCGAGCCATCACGCCCCGGCCGGGTCGTCGGCATCAGCGTGGAAATTCCGGACTATCGCTGGCACATCTTTAATCTTGTCAAGGTCATCTTTGTCTACGCCGCGCTCTTCGCAGCGTTTCTGCTGGTGCGAATCGTCTTCCGGCTGACCCGCGGGACACCCGTCGTTTTCAGCTTCCGGATGAAGCTCTTCATCGGCTTCGCCGCCATTTCCGTCGTTCCGCTCATCGTTCTGGGTTACTATGACCACCGGGTTGTCGCCGAACGCGCCGAAGAAAACGTCGAACGCGATCTCCGGAGCGACCTTGACCTCATCCACCGGCGCCTCATCGGTTCCATTGCGGACGACGACGAATTTGAGAATGCGATGACGGACCAATATTGTGAATCCCTCGCCGCAGAATACGGCATCGATTTCGCGGCCTTCCGCCAGTACTCGCTCCTTGCCAGCAGCCGGCCCGAGTTATACCGCTCCGCCATTCTCGACAGTCGGCTGCCGGGGGAAGCGTTTGCGAACGCCGTGCTCCTCCAGAAGGATTTTTTTGTGGAATCGGAACAGGTAGGCACGGTGACATACGCAGTCGGTTATGCGCCGATCATTCTCAACGGCCGGCTTGCGGGAGTGCTCTCCATCCCATCGATTTATCGCAGGCCCGAAATCGACCAGGAGCTCGCGCAGCGAGACGCCTTTGTCGTTGCGGCGTACGCGGTGATCCTTGTCGTCATCACGGTGCTCGGAGGATTGCTCGCCGGCCGATTTGCGCGCCCGCTCCGGGAGTTGACGGAGGCCGCGCGCCGCGTGGGCTCGGGGAACCTCGACATCAATCTCCACTCCCGCTCATCGGATGAGGTCGGGGTCCTCGTCCGCTCGTTCAATGAAATGATCCGGGAACTGCGACGAAGTCGAAACGAACTCGCCCGTGCAGCGCGAGAGTCCGCCTGGAGGGAAATGGCAAAACAGGTGGCCCACGAGATCAAGAACCCCCTGACGCCGATAAAGTTGTCCATCCAACACCTTCGGCAGGCGTTCAAAGACCGCAATCCGGACCGGGAAAAATTGTTACACTCGGTTTCGAGAACGATCATCGAACAGATCGACGTCCTTTCAAGGATTGCAACCGAGTTTTCCCATTTTGCGCGGATGCCCGAACGCAGGTTCGAACGAGTCAACGTCCACGTTCTGCTCCGCGAATGCCTGACGTTGTTCGGCGAACTTCGGCACGTTGAATTTCGGTCCAATTTTGCCGATCATCTGGTGGAAATCGTCGCGGATCGTGACGAGCTCCGACGCGTATTCATTAACATCATCCGCAACGGCGTCCAGGCGATGGAACGAGGGGGGATGTTGACGGTGGAGACGAGCGTCGCCGGTCATCGGTGCCACGTTCGGATCTCCGACACGGGGTCGGGGATTGCGCCGGAGAATCAGGGACGAATCTTCGAACCCAACTTCTCGACCAAGACAGACGGGACCGGCCTGGGCCTTGCGATATCGTATCAAATCGTTCGTGACCTGGGAGGGGATATTTCGTTCGAGACCGCGATCGGCAAGGGAACGACATTCGATATCGAGTTGCCCGTATGACAATTGACATCGGACAGGCGTCCGTCATATTTCCTCCGATCTTTGGAGGCGAACCGGGCCTCCGCGCGGCGATGAGCACGAAAATCGGCGGGGTGAGCGGCGCTCAGCTTGGAATGAATCTCAGTTATCGCGTGGGAGACCGGGAGACGATCGTGGACGAAAATCGCGCGCGATTCTTAGGCCGCCTCGGGTCGACGCCCGACCGGCTCGCGACCGCGGCACAGTGTCATTCCGCCGACGTTGTCCGCGTGAATGCTCCCGTGCAGCACGAGTCATGCGACTCGTTGATAACGAA
>DATJYV010000029.1:0-66300 GCA_035499415.1 Bacteroidota bacterium | reverse complement strand
AAAACTTTTTAGTTCGGTGAACGTCTAAATCATGTCTGTAGTTACTGCTGCTTCCCATTGATTATGAAGGATGGTTCCATGCGCAAACGGATAGCTGTCTCAGTTACTGCCATTGTGGCACTCGGATGTGTCCTCTTTTTCCTCTTCTTCAAAGGCGAAAAGAACGACTACTCTTTTCGCTTTGACAAGGTTTCGAAGGGGTCGATGTCCGTCTATGTGACGGCGACCGGCACGATCAATGCCGTCACGAGCGTCGATGTCGGGACGCAAGTGTCTGGAATCATATCGAAATTGTACGCCGATTTCAACTCGGTCGTCAAAAAGGGACAGATCATTGCGCAGATCGATTCAACATTCCTCGTGCAATCTGTCAAGGATGCGGAGGCCGGTCTGGAAAAGGCGGTCGCCCAGGAAGCGGATAGTAAGCGGAACTTTGACCGGGAAAAAGCGCTGCTTGCACAGGGGCTCGACTCGCAGATCAACTACGACGCTGCCTTGACGACCTACGAAGGCAACAAGGCGGCGACGAAATCGGCCGAAGCGACGCTGGACCGGGCGAAAATCAACCTGGCGTATGCGACTATTTATGCGCCGATCAGCGGCGTGGTCATCAACCGGGCCGTGATGGTGGGACAGACGGTCGCGGCGAGTTTTTCGTCTCCATTGCTGTTCACGATCGCCAACGACCTTACGAAAATGCAGGTCGAAACGACGGTCGATGAATCCGATATCGGCCGGGTGAGTATCGGCGAAACGGCGACTTTCACCGTGGACGCGTACCCCGATCAAAAATTCTCCGGGGTCGTTTCGCAGATCCGTCTCGCGCCCGTCACGATTCAGAATGTCGTGAACTATACCGTCATCATCGACGTCAATAACAGCGAGTTGAAGCTCATGCCCGGGATGACGGCCAACGTGAAGATCCTCGTCGCCAGCGCGGACGACGTTCTGCGAGTGCCGAACATGGCTCTCCGCCTGCAGCCGCCGATGGACGTCGTGGACACGTCGTTTGCCGAGCAGCTCCGGTCGGGCTTCAGCAGGCGGAACCAGGGCGATGCAGGTCCGGGTGCCGCTGCGGACACTCTTCGCCGGGGTGCCGGATCGCAGTTTGGTTCCGCACCAAATTCCGGCTCGAACGGGGGAGGCGGCATGATGGGGGGCAACAACTCCCGCCAATTCGGCGACTCACAGATGATGATGTGGAGAAGCAAGAGATTCCAGGAGGTGCGCGACTCTCTCCAGGCAAAATATGGTTCCACTCTGAGCCGTGATGACATGCGGAACAAGATCGTCGCGGTCATGCAGAAGGAGATCAAGCAGGGGAGTGCGAAGCCCATGGCGCCGGCGCCGCGGAGAATCGGGAATCCCGTCTTCGGCATCGAGAATAACTATCCCGAGTATCAGAAAAGCGCTTACGACCCGAGCTCAGAAATGAGCCGGGGCAGGATCTGGACTCTCAATGCGGACGGGAAGATGCAGCCGGTGATGGTCATTACAGGATTGAACGACGGGAAATACACTCAAGTGATCAGCACGCGTCTGAACGACGGAGACCGCATTGTCATCGGCGTCCTATCGAACGGCGATGCCGTCACCAGTCAAACCCGGAATCCATTCGCGCCAAGCGGACAGGCGGGCGGGAACCAAACCGTGATCCGAAGGTAAACGCCATGGTTGACAGTGTGAAGCCATCCGGCCACGAAGTCATCCGGATCGAGAATCTTGTCAAGACCTACATGCTTGGAGAGGTGGAGGTTCACGCCCTCCGCGGGGTATCGGTAACGGTTGCCCCCGGCGAATTTGTCGCGGTCATGGGAGCTTCGGGTTCGGGCAAATCCACGTTCATGAACATTCTTGGATGTCTCGACAAACCGACGAAGGGGAGCTACTATCTTGAGGGTATTGATGTCAGCAAGTTGACGCGGGACGAACTCGCGGCGATCCGGAACAGAAAGATTGGATTTGTCTTCCAGGGGTTTAACCTTCTCTCGCGCACGACCGCGCTCGAGAACGCCGAGCTGCCGCTCTTCTACTCGACAGTCAGTCCGAAGCTTCGCAAGGAGCGTGCCGTCAACGCCCTTAATCTCGTCGGTCTCGGAGAGAGAATTCACCATCACCCCAACCAGCTTTCGGGGGGACAGCAGCAACGCGTCGCGATCGCCCGGTCCCTCGTCAATGACCCCAGCATCATCCTTGCGGACGAACCGACGGGAAACCTTGACAGCAGGACGAGCGTCGAAGTTATGGAGATTTTCCAGTCGCTGAATGCGAAGGGCATCACGATCGTCCTGGTCACCCATGAGCCCGACATTGCACAATACTCGAAGAGGCATGTCATATTCAAGGACGGAAAAATCCGTTCCGACCGCATGAACGAAAATCAGAAAAATGCGACGGAGGTTCTGAAGACAATTCCAGCGATCGACGAGGAGGTGGCCGCCGCATGAGTATCATCAACGTCCTTCTGTCCGCGTTCCGGGCGCTTCAGCGGAACAAGATGCGATCGTTCCTAACCATGCTGGGCATCATCATTGGCGTGGGAGCGGTCATTGCGATGCTGGCGATCGGCCAGGGAGCGCAGTATTCCGTCCAGCAGCAAATCTCCGCCCTGGGAACAAATGTTTTGATGGTATTTCCCGGTTCCCAGCAGGCAGGCGGCATCAAGATGGGGGCCGGCACCATGACAAACCTGACGGAGGATGATGCTCTCGCCGTCGGGAGAGAATGTCCGTCCGTTGCCTACGTCTCGCCCGGAGCCCGATCCGGCGGCCAGGTCATCGCAGGGAATCTCAATTGGGCGACGAGCATTGAAGGGACGAGCGCAGATTACCTCGAGATTCGAAAATGGAAGGTGGAGTACGGCGACTTTTATACCGACCAGGACATCAAGGCCGCGGCCAAAGTATGCGTGCTCGGAGCGACGGTTGCCGATAATCTTTTTCCGGGCGGCGACGCAGTCGATCAAAACGTCCGGATCCGTAATGTCCCCTTCAAGGTCATCGGCGTGCTGGAGCGAAAGGGCCAGAACGCCATGGGGCAGGACCAGGACGATAACATCCTGGCGCCTTACACGACCGTCCTCCGGCGCCTGTCGTACACGCCCAATATTCGGTACATCCTCGTGTCTGCAATCAGTCCGGGAGAAATCATGAACGCGCAGAACCAGATCTCCGAGCTGTTGCGCATGCGGCATAAGATCAATTCTTACGACCCGGACGACTTCACAATTCGAAACCAAACAGACCTGGCTTCCGCCGCAACGGCGACAAGCACCACGATGACCATCCTGTTGGCAAGCATCGCTTCGGTCTCTTTGCTCGTCGGGGGGATCGGAATCATGAATATCATGCTTGTCTCGGTGACCGAGCGGACGCGGGAAATCGGGATTCGAATGTCGGTGGGAGCGCGTGAGCGGGACATCCTCACCCAGTTCCTTATTGAGGCGCTTGTGCTTAGTCTCGTCGGCGGTATCCTCGGAATTATCTTCGGCGTCTCCGGTTCTCAGGCCATCTCGGGTCTGGCCCACTGGCCGACCATTATCACATTCTTCTCCATACTCCTTTCGTTCGGTTTCTCGATCGCAATCGGAATTTTCTTCGGGTTCTACCCCGCACGGAAGGCCTCCCAGCTCAACCCTATAGACGCACTTCGGTACGAATAAGCGGCTGCCCGTCGGCAGCCGGGGCAGGACAGGTGCGAAAGCCGGGGCTTGGAACATGGGACCGGCGGACAGATTCCATTTGCTCTATCAGGCCCAAACTTCTGCAACCTTTCGGGAATAGTCGGAGTCTTAGAACACATCAGCGCCGGTGCGAACGCACGCAACAAATGCGTTCTCGGCGCGTATGACAGATCATCGTTTGAGTTCTTAACTAGGAGGGTGGTGAAATGAGGCGGACAGCAGGAGCATTTGTTCTCGGCGCGGTGGTGCTCATCGCGCTCGGCTTTCATGCAAAGCAGGCGCTTTCGCTCGAGGGGCGCTGGTTTGGTCAGTACGAGGTTGCATCTTCGACAGTCGACTTCGAAGTCCGGTTCTGGAACGACGGAGACCGGGTGAAGGGTACGATCGACATTCCCCATGAAGGTATCTTCGACGCGCAACTCGCCTGGATCATGGTCGATTCGACCTCCATCCATTTCGAACTTGTTGAGAAGAACGGTTCCAGGGCCTTCGATGGCCAGCTGAGTGAAAATCATCTCGCCGGAAACTACGTCGACGACCTGGCTGAAGGGTCGTTCAGCATGTCTCGAGGGGGTCTTGTCGCGCAGTGAATTATGAATTCCAAGAGTGTTTCATTCCGAGACAAGTTTCCTTCTTTCTTCGCTGACACCATAGGCTGGATGCAGGAGGTTCTCGTTTCGGTTTCCCTCGCTCTGATAACTCAGCGGCTCTCAATCGACCCTGCTTAACCCAACGGTCCCTAGACCGCACGGCATAGGCTTTCTGAGATTCCCAGAATTGTCTCGAGAACTAGCTTGACTTTACTACCACAGTCAGCTATTTTCAAAACTGAGAAGGGAATGGCTGAACCTATTTCAGGCATTTGTGCAAAGATGGAAGGGGGTAGAGATGTTCACTCCGATCAACTCGCTTCTCTCATCCAGGCGGGTTAGGCCACCGCTCAGAGACAAAGCGAACCATCCTACTGTAGATTTTTCCATCACTCGCTGTTGACGCGTAGGGGGGAATCCGTGCATTTCACATTCGGAGAGCCATCTCACGAAGGAGGGATTTTTTCTCTTTCGGTTCGTGGCACTCACGTGAACGCTGCGCGATGCCACAACGGTGTCACCTCTCTCATTCATCCTTCGTTCGCGCGAACGTGCGCTCATCTTCCGCGTAGTACGGCTGCGCGTCAGGAATTTTCCCTCATGTCCCGGCGGGCGCTGTCACCTTAGCCATCGCCATGAGTCAGACATCCCCCACCTCTCCGATTGTCCGCCTGTTTGAGCGATCCTCAAGCTTTGTGAGCTTCGTCCTCATCGGTACGGGCTCCATCGTGCTCATGGGATGGTGCTTCGGAATCCCCGCTCTCATCGGCGGGATTTTCGGCTCTTCACCGATGAGACCCCTCACCGCCCTCGCGACCTCGAGCGGCGGACTCGCCCTGGTAATTCTCAATACGAAAAGTCGGAAATCTTTCTGGATGCCACCGATCACGATGGCGTTGAGTTGTCTTGTGGTTCTGATCGGCGTTGTCTCTCTTCTCAACAAAACGCCTGGACTCGAAGAGTTCCTCCGGATCAGTTCGTCTCCTGTTCCGACCCCTGCTTCCGCCGGAACAATGTCGTCCGCGTCCGCCATCACGGTGACCCTTCTGGGTACAGCTCTGCTCCTGATGTGCGGCACCGAGAGGTGGATTAACGCGGGTCAATTAATCGCGCTCATGGCCCTCGTCGTCGTTCTGCTTCCCGGGTTGGGGTACGTGTATGGAGCGGGAGATTTGCTGCAAACCCGGTTTTATTCAATGATTGGCGTATTGACGGTCCTCTCGCTCGCTTTTCTCTCTGCAGGGATACTTTTTGTCCGCCCAGGCCTTGGTATTATGAAAACGTTGAGCGGCGATGAACCAGGGAGTGTTGCTTTGCGCCGTGTTCTGCCCGTGGTCGTCATCGGACCTGTTTTTCTCGGCTGGTTGCGTCTGACCGGTGAACGATCGGGTTACTACGATGCGAGCTTCGGCGTTGCGATCATGACGCTGTCAAACATTCTCCTTGTTGCAGGAGCATTGTACTTCAGTGCCCGGTCTACAAACAAGTCGCGTGCAATTCTTGAGCAGTCAAATTTCGAGCTGAAGCTTGCGGAAGACAAATTCAGAACGACGCTTGACCACATGTTGGAAGGGTGTCAGATTATCGGCTACGACTGGCGCTATCTCTATCTCAACGCCGCCGCAGAAAAACATAACCGCCGGCCCAACGCGGAATTGTTAGGCAAGAAATATATGGACATGTGGCCAGGCATTGAGGCGACAGAAGTATGGACGGTGATACGGCGTTGCATGGAGGAGCGTCTTCCCCACCGGATGGAAAATGAATTCACATTTCCCAACGGTTCAAAAGGATGGTTCGCTCTGAAGCTCGAGCCGGTGCCGGAGGGTATCTTTATCCTCTCGGAGGACATCACAAAAGAAAAGCAGCTGAGTGAGGAATTAAAGAAACATCATGAACAATTGGAGAACCTCGTTGTTGAGCGCACGTCGCAGCTTGAAGCCGCCATCAAGGAATTAGAAGCGTTCTCCTACTCCGTCTCTCACGATTTGCGCGCTCCGCTCCGGCATATCGACGGATTTGTGGAGCTGTTCCATTCAAAAGAATCGTCGGGCTTGAGTCCGGCGGGCAGGCGATACCTCGACATCATTTCCGAGGCGGCGCGGAAAATGGGGAATCTTATCGACGACCTCCTGTCGTTTTCGCGAATGGGAAGAGTCGAGATGATGAAATCCCGGGTCGACATGAATGCGCTCGTCCGGGATGCGATTGCGGAGTTGAAGGCTCAAATCAACGGAAGGGTCGTTCATTGGAACGTCGGCGACCTCTCGTCGGTCACGGGAGACGCATCGATGATTCGCCAGGTGTGGGCGAATCTGCTGTCGAATGCATTGAAGTACAGCAGTAAAAAGGACGAATCGATCATCGAAGTCGGAAGCCGCGTCGAACACGAGGAGTTTATTTTCTACGTAAAGGATAACGGCGTCGGCTTCGATATGCAGTATGCGCCGAAACTTTTCGGCGTCTTCCAGCGGCTCCATAACACACGCGATTTTGAAGGCACGGGTGTCGGGCTTGCCAACGTCCGCAGAATTGTGACCCGGCACGGCGGCCGGACCTGGGCGACGGGAGAGGTCGGCAAGGGGGCTTCCGTGTACTTCACTGTACCGATCCAATCACCCGAGGACGCCTCATGAAAGACCTTAAATCGATCGTGCTCGTTGAAGATAATCCCAACGACGTCGAACTCACCCTCGAAGCTTTGAGGGAATTCAACCTCGCAAACGAAGTCGTGGTGCTGGAAGACGGAGCGCAGGCGCTCGATTACCTCTTTGCAAAGGGGAGTTTCCAATCCCGCCAGCCCGGAAATCCGGCGGTCGTCCTTCTCGACCTGAAGCTCCCGAAAGTGGACGGCTTGGAAGTATTGCGGCAGGTAAAATCGGACCCGTCCCTGAAATCGGTGCCGGTCGTCATGCTCACTTCTTCGCGTGAGGAGCAAGACCTCGCGCGAAGTTACAACCTCGGGGTCAATTCCTATGTGGTGAAGCCCGTGAGCTTTGGCGAATTTGTCAACGCCGTCAAGCGGCTGGGCGTCTTCTGGGCCTTGACAAACGAGCCCCCGGCGGGAAGTATTAAGAGCGCGCAACAGTAATCGGGCAAGGTACGCAAAACCTATGAGCTCCCCAATCGACATCCTCCACGTTGAGGACAGCGACCACGACGCCGAGCTCGTCGTGTCGATTCTGGAATCGGAGGGTTTTCAGTGTCATGTCACGCGTGTTCAGACACGCGACGAAATGTTGCGTGCTCTGAACGGCGCTCGATTTGACCTCATCATCTCGGACCATTCGCTGCCGGGCTTTGACGGCAAAACGGCGCTCAAGATCGCGACAGCCGAGCAGCCCGAGGTGCCGTTCATTTTTCTCTCCGGAACGATCGGGGAAGATTCGGCAATCGAAGCATTGCTGAATGGAGCAACCGACTACGTCCTGAAGACAAAGATCTCCAAGCTTGTGCCGGCGGTGAGGCGGGCACTGGTGGAAGCGGAGAACCGGCGGATCCGTGGAGCGGCCGAGCGAGCGCTTGAAGAAAGCGAACGACGCCATCGGTCTCTCGTCGAAAACAGCCAGGATGCCATCGCGCTCTTGAGCACCGAGGGGAAAGTTCTTTATGCCAGTGCTTCGACCCTGCGCGTCATCGGATACGAACCCGATGATTTCAGGGGTCGAACATTGTCGGACCTCATCCTCGACGATGACCGCGAGAAATTCCGCACGATGCTCTCCGATTCGATGTCCCGACCGGGAGCGGCGTTGTCCCTCTCGCTGCGTCTTGCGGCCGGAGATGGATCGGAGAGGTGGATCGAAGGAAGTGTGACAAATCTCCTTCAGGATCCGGCGCTTGCGGCGATTGTCATGAATTACAGGGATGTGACGATCCGTCGGAATGCGCAAGTCGAATTAAACAAGCTATCCCGGGCACTTGAGCGCACGGGCGATAACATCGTCATCACCGACAAGAACGGCCTGATCGAGTACGTCAACCCGTCATTCGAATCGACGACGGGCTATCAGCGCGCCGAGGTCGAAGGAAAAACGCCGAGAATCCTGAAGTCGGGAAAGCATCCGCTCAGATTTTATGAAGAACTGTGGTCGACCATTCTCTCCGGCCGGATGTACCGCGGATCATTTGTCAACAAGCGCAAGAACGGAGAGCTGTATTTTGAAGAACACACCATTACGCCGATCTTTGACGACGCGGGTGGCATCAGCCACTTCGTCTCCGTGGGAAGAGACATCACCGAACGACGCGAAGCCCTCGAGGCGCTCCGTAATTCGGAAGAGCGATTCCGGAGTCTGGTGGAAGGTGCCCGGGATGCGATCTTCAGTCTTTCGACCAGCGGCGTCATCACCAGTCTCAACCCGGCATTCGAAGCGATTACCGGCTGGCTGCCTGCCGAATGGTTGGGTAAAAGCTTCACCGATCTGCTCCATCCGGATGACAGACAACGCGCAGCGGAAATGTTCCGGTCGGTTATCGCGGGGAATTTTTCCGGCACGAACGAATACCGCATCAGGCATAAGAACGGCGAATATCTCGTCGGTGAGTTCAGCACGACGACGCAGTACCTGAGAGGGAAAGCGGTTGGCATGCTCGGCATCGCCCGGGACGTCACGGCCAGCAGACGGTTGGAGGAGCAGCTGCGCCAGTCTCAAAAGCTGGAAGGGATCGGAACCCTTGCCGGTGGAATCGCACACGACTTCAACAATATCCTCGGTATCATTCTGGCGTATTCCACGCTCCTGCAGCGGAGGCCGATTTTAGCGGACCAGATGGATGAGGCAGTCGCCGCGATCACGAAGGCCGTCCAGAGGGGCAGCGGGCTCGTGAGACAACTGTTGACTTTTGCCCGGAAGAGCGAGTCTGTCATCGACCTCGTGGATCTCAATCAACTTTTGGGGGAGTTGTCGGGAATGTTAATTGAAACGTTTCCAAAAACCATAGAGTTCTCCGTCGAGCCGGCCCGGGATATGCCCGCCATCAGGGCAGACCAGAGTCAGATCTATCAGGCATTACTCAACCTTTGCGTGAACGCTCGCGACGCGATGCCGACCGGAGGTACGCTGGTGATCCGGACATTTCTGGAAACCGGACTTGGCGTCCGCAAGCGGATTTCGGACGCGCATTCGGACTCGTACGTCGCCGTGCAGATTTCGGATTCAGGAGTCGGGATGCCGGAAAATGTGCGAGCACGAATATTCGAGCCCTTTTTTACCACGAAACCCGCGGGAAAAGGAACGGGGCTCGGCTTGGCCGTCGTCTACGGTGCGGTGAAGAGTTTTGGAGGGGTCATCGACGTTGAGAGTGAACCGGGCAAAGGGACATCCTTTACCGTTTACTTTCCTGTCCCTCAGGAAAATGCTCAGCTCCAAGTCGATAAGGCCGGCGGGAGCGATTCAACCGTCGGAGGTACGGAAACAGTGATGGTTGTGGAAGATGAGGAAGCGATGAAAGAGCTGCTCTTAACCTACCTTCGGGACAAGGGATACTCCGTTCTCGCGGCGGGAGATGGCAAGGAGGCCCTCGAGATTTTCTCCAAGCACCACCGCGAGATCTCACTTGTATTCTCGGATTTTGGTCTACCGAAAATGGATGGCTTGTCCCTCTTTCAGAGAATGCGCGAAGTGAATCCGTCAGTCCGGACCATCGTCGCGACCGGGTTCATCGATCCGGAACAAAAGTCTGAAATGCTCAAGAAGGGGGTGAAGGATGTCATCCCAAAACCCTATGCCATAGAAGACGTTCTCCGGAGAATCAGGAAGATCATCGACACCTAGGTCCGACGGGCGCCTTTTTCACGGATTCCCTTCCACGGGGAGACTCGGTTTTTCCCCTGTTTTCCACACATCTTATCCCTCCTGCAGCAAATTTCAACACGTGTCACAATTCCGGCTGCAACCGGGGTCGAACCGTCGCAGATCCCCGCCAAGCAAAACAAACCGATAAAACTTTCTCGCTGCAAAATCGTCTATTGATAGTCGGCACTGCCGCGCCGGCGATGGCAACCGGACGTAAACGCTGTCGGTTGCTGGAACGAAGTATCGCCGTCACATGTTTCCATGTTGATCATGAGACCATTTTATATGTGAGGAAGGGGAACAACGTCCGGCGCGGGTATGGTGCGAAGCAGAGGTGATATCGACGGATCGGGTGCAGGGTTCAGAAGCATGGAAACCGAACACGTTCTTGGGCGCGCGGCTTCGACGATTTATTTTTGTGACGACAGCAGCCGCGCAAGGAAAATCTCACGGCACGACTTCACTGCTGAACAGAAACATGCCATCAGAGAATTCCATTCGCTCAATCCGTGGTGGAATCTTGTCATCCCATTTCATTATCTCATCTGGCTGACCTGCGGCTGGATCGCGTGCTCCTCGAACATCATGACTCTCCGCATCTTCGCCTTCGCGCTCGCGGGACTCTCTCTGAGCACGCTTTCCGTCCTTGCGCATGAGTCTTCCCACAATCTCATCACCAGAAATCCGAGGGTCGACCGCTGGGTCGGATTTCTCTGCGGGTTGCCCGTCCTCTTCTCATCTGCCGGCTACCGGGTCATGCACCCTCTTCATCATAAATTTCTTGGGAGTGAAGGAGACCCGGACAATATCGAGAACGTTTCGAAGAATTCTGTACTCCTGAGAATCGTCTACGTCGCCATTTTCTTCGCGGGGGTCTATCTCTATCTTGTTTCCGTTCCGGCCGCGGCATTGCGAAAAGGGAACAAGGATCAGCGAAAAGGAATCATCCTCGAGCTGACCCTCACCGCACTTGCGGTCGTGACCGCAATCCTTTACATCCCTGTCGCAATCCTTCTCAACGGATGGATCATTCCGCTCCTCATCGCAGGCCAAATTGCGAACATTCGAGGCATCGCGGAGCATGGTTTTACGACGCACGGCAACGAGCTGAACGACACGCGCACCGTCACGTCGAATCGATTTCTGTCCTTCATGATCTGCAATATTAATTATCACCTCGAGCACCATCTCTATCCAGGCGTACCGTGGTACAACCTCCCCCGTATCCACGCATTGCTGCAGCACGACTTCGAGGAAGCCGGCTCCTCCGTATACCAATCCTACTGGTCGTTTCTGTCCGACGTGGGAAAAGCTCTCTGGTCGGGCGTGATCCCCGGTTCCCGTCTTATCCCCGCACATATTCGCGAACAAGTCTGTATTTGAACCTTCCCGCTGTTTCCCGCTGACCCGGGATTCAGTCTCCGCACAGCAGATTCGCAGCAGCGTTTCTCTGGTTGACGCCGCGAAGACTTTATTTGCTTCTGTCGGCATCTTCTTCTATCATTTTCCCGACCGTCCACTCCGGGCGGTCGCCGCCCCCTTCGATTGTGTGATGAAACGAACGTCTGTCCTCACGGCAGCACTTGCCCTCTGCCTCCTCACCGCCCGGACGCAGGTTCTGCCGTTCAGCCGATATACTTCCCGCGACGGACTCTTGTCCAACTTTCTGCTCGCGCTTGCCGTCGATTCCGGCGGGCTCCTCTGGATCGGAAGCAACGAGGGCCTTACGTCCTATGACGGCACATCGTTCAGGAATTACACCGTTGCAGACGGCCTTGCGCTCAGCCGCGTCACATGTATCATCGAAAGCCGATCGCAGCCCGGCGTATTGTGGGTCGGGACAAACGGCGGCGGAGTGAGCAGATTCTCCGGCGGACGTTTTCAGACCTTTCGCCTGGGAAGGAACCCGTGGACGAATATCGTCGAATCGATCGCCGAAGACGGGAGCGGGCGGGTCTGGGCGGGAACAACGAGGGGGGTCTTTGTTCTTGTTGATACCGCCTTCGTTCCGTTCCGTGCGGAGGAAATAAGGGGCGACATCCCGACGATGCTTCGAGCGAGCGATTCGACGGTGTGGATTGTTGGCTCCACCTCGATTCATGTCTGCACAAATCCCAAACTCCCTCCGCGCGTACTCCCGCTGAGCCTGCGGAAGAATGAGTTGATCGAAACGGGTTGCGCGGACGGGAAGGGGATCGAATGGCTCGCAACCTCCGCCGGCCGGGTACTGCTTTTTGAGAACGAGGGTGTTCGACGGACGCTCTCCACCGGAAGCGGCGGCCATTCATTCATCGCCCTCGACAAATCGGGCGCCGTCTGGATTGCGGCTGCGCAGGGCCTTTTCCTGGTTGAGGGAGTGCGGGACGGTAGAATGAACATGGTGCACTATGCCGGGAAGAACGGATTGCCGCCCGGCATGATCGCGGGGACTGTCGATTCCGAAGGGGACCTTTGGATTGCCTGTTCCTCCTCCGGATTGGCGAAGCTGACGAATCGGAATATCAGAACCTATCCGGTGGGAGTCATTCCGTTTGCACCGAACAACGCCACCGCAGCGGTGGATTCCGGCGGCCACATCTGGTTGTGTACTGAACGGGGAATCGGGGAATTCCGTGAGGATTCAACCGGCGGATGGAGGAAGCTCATCCACCCGAATGAGACACGAAAAGGCGAAGCAGCCCCATGGACGGTTACGTTCGACCGGCAAAACCATCTTTGGGTGTCCCTCCGCGACGGGAGCATATCCGAGTTTGCAATCAAGCCGGGCGCTGGCGGATTCTCCTCCCTCACTCCGCTGGTTCATATCCGACCGGGCGCTCAATATCCGAATGCGCATCCCCTTTTCATTCGTGTTGACATGGAGGGTTTGCTCTGGATCAGTCTTGACGGTAACCTTGGTATCCGGGTTCTGGATCCCGACAATAACTTTTCCCTGGTGCGGAAACTCACCGTTGAAAACGGTTTGTTCGACGGCTCCATTCGGGCCTTCTGTGAAGACCGGGCCGGGAATATATGGTTGGGAGGTTATTCGGAAGGCCTGGGCCTCATCCGCGCGGGAGAAAAACGGATGGGGCCGGTGCATCGCTTCGGGCTGGCAGACGGGCTCCCCAATACTTCCATCCGTGCGATCATCGAGACACCCGACCGTCGTCTGTGGATTGGCATGAGATATGGCGGGCTTGCGTACTTATCCGACTCGTCGTTCGTCCCGGTATCGCTCAAGGAAGGATTGCTCAGCACAGCAGTCTGGTGCATTGCCGCAAGCGAACAGGGATCGATCTGGGTCGGGACGCAAATGGGAGTGCAGTCGTTGGTCCGGGCGACGCGGGTTTTTCAGACGGTGAAGGAAATGACCGGCTCACCGGTGTATGGATGCGGCGAGACGGGTTCGCACAAATTCTGGTACGTCTCCGAGGCGGGGCTGTCGGTCTACGATTTTGAGCATGACGCGCCGAACACCATTCCCCCGCCGATCGTGGTCAGCCAATTCCAGGTTAACGGGAGAGACAAGCCAACGTCGGGAATACTGGAAATCAGCAGCGATGAAAATAACTGCACGGTGGAAGTTGCGGGAGTCAGCCTGCGGGAAGAGGGTGAGCTTCGGTACCAGTACCGTCTGCTCGGCTCAAATGACAACTGGCAGCCGCCCGGGAAGGATCGCCATTTCTTTTTTGGCGCACTTGCTCCGGGTTCATACGCGCTCGAAATTCGAGCGGTGAAAAACAGCGGGGTGGTCAGCGCGCATCCGGCAACGATCCGGTTCGTCATCGTCCCCCCGATCTGGCGCCGGCCGTGGTTCGTCGCCGCCTTTTCGATCTTGCTCTTAACGACGATCGTGATTGCCGTGCGACTTCGTCTGCAGCGTCTTCTAGAGATCGAGCGGATTCGTTCGCGCATTGCGACCGATTTGCACGACGATATCGGGTCGGGATTGACACGCATCGCCATTCTGTCCGATGTCGTGCGACGGCAGGTTTCTGCGGGCGAAGAGGGTTCATCGCTGCCGGGAGATGGCACGACGGTCAAGGAATCCCTCGAAAAAGTCTCGGAAACCGCCCGTGAGCTTATCGAAAACATGAGCGATGTCGTCTGGTCCATCGACCCCACGCATGACTCCCTCGAGCGGCTGGTCCAGCGTCTTCGGTCCTTTGCCTATGAGATGTGCGAAGGCAGGAACATCCGGTTGTATTTTGACGTGGGGGAGGGGGTTGGGGAAATACGAATGAGCTCCGAAGGGATGCGGAGTCTGCTGCTCCTGTCGAAAGAAGCTCTTACGAACGTCGCCCGTCATTCAAGGGCCAGCGCCGCCTCCATTTCCTTCCATCGCACCGGCTCAAGCCTCGCCGTTGTCGTCAGTGATAACGGGGTAGGTTTGAGCGCGGAGAAAAAAAACGAAGGGAACGGACTGGCAAACATGCGGAAGCGGACGGAAGAGGCGGGCGGGACGTTTCGATTGAGTTCGCACGTCCACGAAGGGACCCGGGTCGAGGCGACATTTCCGGTTCGGGGATGAAACTACGCATGTACGTAGTTGATTCATCCGACCTTGCATCGTAGCTTGCGCTGGTATGCAGGAACACGACGGCCAAATTCCCGCAATCCGGGTCGCAATCATCGATGACGATATTGAAATCCGCAATGGCCTTCGCTGGGTCATTGAGCATTCCCCCGGATTTGCATGCACCGGCGCCCATGGGAGCTGTGGCGATGCGTTAGCCATCCTCGAAGACGATCCGCCGGATGTCGTTTTGATGGATATCGGTCTTCCGGAGAAATCGGGCATTGAGTGCGTGGAAATTGTGAAGCGGCGGTATCCCAATATTCAGTGTCTGATGTTGACGGTGCACAGCGACGACGAAAAGATATTTCAATCGCTCCGGCAGGGGGCGGTGGGATATCTCCTGAAAAAGACCTCTCCGGAAGCTCTGTTGGCCGCCATACGGGATGCATACGCCGGCGGGGCCCCGATGTCGACCGAGGTGGCACGCAAGGTGCTCGCCTATTTCCAGACGCAGAAGGCCGACAGTCTCTCTTCAACGCTCTCCAAAAGGGAGCTCGAGGTTCTCCAGGCCCTCATCGACGGTTATACGTACAAGGCGATTGCGGACAAACTTTTCGTCAGCGTGAATACCGTGAGTTTCCACCTCCGTAATATCTACGCAAAGCTCCACGTCCGCTCCCGGGCGGAAGCCGTGGCCAAAGCGATCAAAAGCGGTTTGGTTTCCTAGACCGCGTTCTTCCCACCCTTCTCCCTTGAGGTTGATGTTTGTCATATCTGTGAGAAACTACGTACTCTGGTAGTTGTGGTAAGCCCCCGTAGCGATTATTTTACCTGCATGATTTCATTCCTGAGATTGACTGCGAACGGTGGATGCGAGGGAGGACCGGCGACCGGAAAACTCGGATTCGGACCAATAGGAAAGGAAGGCACCACCCATCCCGGCAAATTGACGCTTCCCCCGCAAAAATCTTTTCGAAATGCGACGCATTGAATTTTTTGGCTCAAACGTCTTTTTCAATCAAATAACCTTCAGGAGGGAGATGGCATGAAACGATCAATTCTTTACGGCTTTACCGTTCTTGCGATTGCAGTTTGTTCTTCGGGTTGCTCGAAGAACAGCTCATCGCCGACATCGAGCACGGGGACGGCTCCCGGCATACCGAGCGTGACATTTGTCGGGCCGACAACCACATCGACAGACACGTATGCGGAGTTAACGACTTCGTACGCACTCTCGGCGAATGCATATTCGTCCGCATTTTTTGCGGGATTTGCTGCCGGCTCGGCAAAGGATAACGGCGGCGTGTGGACGTGGACGGTCACGGCGAACGGGGTCACCGTAACATTCACCGCGACCAAGCAGTCGGACGGGAGCTATGCGTGGAAGTGGTCGGTGAACGGGACGGAGACCGGCAGCGGCGTGACGTACAACAATTGGACATTTCTCAACGGTACGTCCAGCGCGGACGGTAAGAGCGGTGAATGGAAGGTCTACAATGACAATGCGACAACTCTTGCCGCCGACTATGTCTGGGCAGCAGGGGTGAACGGATCTGTGACGAGCGAAACAGGAACCCTCTCGACGTACGATGCGACGGGGAGTTCGGTGACCGCGAAGCTTATCGTCATCAATCGGTCGGACAAGACGGGCGAAGTAGACGTGTACAATAACGCGGTTCTCGTATTCAAGGCAACCTGGGTCGCAAACGGTTCCGGCCAATGGACTGTCTACAATTCAGAGGGAACCCAGACGGGCACGGGTTCCTGGTCCTGACCGCGAGCAATCGTCGCTTGGACTGAGACAAGGGCTCCTCATTCGCAGGAGCCCTTGTTGTGTACGCCGCTAGTCCGCCTCGATTTTGTATTTTTGCATCAAGCGGTAAAGCGTCGCCCGGCCGATCTTGAGGCGTTGGGCCGCCTGGACGATGTTCCCGTGGGTGATGCGCAGCGCGTTCCTTATCGCGTCCTCCTTCAACTTTTCGAAAGGGACGACGACGTCGTTGCTCTTGGCGAACGAAAATGCGGGACGCTCCGTCGATTCAAACCCCGAATATGTCTGGACTGAGAGGGGCAGTTCGCGCTCGGTCAATTCCGCCGCGTCGGCAAGGACGACGCCCCGTTGGATTGCATTCTCCAGCTCGCGCACATTTCCGGGCCACGGGTAGTTGTAAAGGTCGTCGAGCGCCTTTCGTGAAAACCGCAGGTGGGGTTTCTTCTGCTCCTCGGAAAACTGCCGCAGAAAGTGTTCGGCAAGAAGGACGATATCCGACTTTCTTTCCCGGAGAGGCGGGAGCATGACGGGAAACGTCGAGAGACGGAAGTACAGATCCTCCCGGAATCGCTTCTGCTTTACTTCCTCACGCAAATCCCGGTTTGTCGCGGAAATAAGACGCGCGGTCGTCGTGATCACATCATTCCCCCCGACTCGGTTGAACTGCTTTTCCTGAATCGCCCGCAGGAGTTTTGACTGCAGGCTCAGGTCGAGCTCCCCAATTTCGTCGAGGAAGATCGTCCCTCCGTTTGCCTGTTCGAATTTTCCGACCCTGCGCTGGATGGCGCCGGTGAACGCTCCACGCTCGTGCCCGAAGAGCTCGCTTTCGAGAAGGTCTTTGGGAATCGAAGCGCAGTTGACGACAACGAACGGTCTGTCTTTGCGGCCGCTGTTGAAATGGACGGCCCGGGCGATGAGCTCCTTTCCGGTTCCGCTCTCGCCGAGAATAAGTACCGGAATGTCGCTCTCCTTGACCTTTGAGACGAGCTTGAAAACGTCAGCCATCTCGCCGCTCTGGGCCACAATATGATCGAAGTGGACCTTCGTTTCGGCGTCTTGACGAAGACGCTCGACTTCCCGCGTCAAGTCCGCAAGTCGCAGGGCATTCTTGATGCCGATTTCGAGCTTCGGGAGGTCAACGGGTTTGCTGAAATAGTCCGTTGCGCCTAATTTCAATGTCTGAAGGGCAACCTCGATCTTTGCCTGGGCGGACAGCACGATGACAGGAAGCTCCGGCTTCTGGCGCTTGATTTCCTGGAGCACGGCGACACCATCGATACCGGGCAGCATCAGGTCGAGAAGAACCAGGTCCGCCCCCTCATCGAGGGCATGAAGACACGTTTCGCCGTCCGAAAAGAGCCGCGCTCGGTACCCCCATTTCTGGCTGACCCAGACTTCCAGCAGCTTGGCGATGGATGTCTCGTCGTCGACAATATATATGAGATGGTTTGATGGCATGGGAAGACTCTCTTTCGTGTCATTTAAATATGGATGGATCGGACTGTGACGCCGAACCCTGAATCGATTGTTCGACAATCAAGGTCACAAGTCTCACGAGCCGTTCCCCCTCCTTCTTTATAAGAGCTGCAAACTCGTCTCGCTGTTCTGCTGTTAAGTCCGGACTGCACATGATGGTCTCTGCGTAGCCGATGATGGAAGTGAGCGGAGTCCGGAACTCGTGCGACAACCGGGTCGCGATTTCTGTCCGAACATGGTACTCCCGTACCGCTTCTTCCGGAGACATGATTCTGAGCTTACTCTGCGCCATAATCCTCCTTCCGGCAGTTTGTTTCAATTGAAGACAGCAATCGATATGCCAGGAGATCAGACCGCAGAAATCATTACATAATGGCCAGAATTTGTGGTATGTTGCTACTCTGATAGCTGGTGACATGTCTCAAAAAGAGTCAAATAGTTCTATCATATTTTGGTATTGAGGCATTTTTGCTTTATAATACAGCATAATCCTATAATGATACAAATGTATCATTTCAATTCACGAAAAACAAATCGTATCTGGGAAAACGCCATTTTTCGTTCAAAAACTGGATTGGCATGGGGATTGATGGTTATACGGGAAACAAAACGATCCACCAATCCAGACAAAAGGAGTTCGTCATGAAGAAGTTAATCGCAACCCTCTCTCTTCTCGGTTTCGCAGGAGTTCAGACTCTGCTGGCTCAGGCCACTGCGACTCAGAGCGTCACGCTTGCAGTCAACACTGTTTACAAAATAGCGACGTCCGGCAACCCGAGCCCGCTCACGATCACGACAGGCACAGCCGGGAGCGACAACCTGACGTCCGTTTCCGATGCATCAACGAATTACAGCATTACACAGAACTATGGTAATACTGTGAAGATCACGGCGAACCTTGACGCAGCCCTTGCTGCTGGTTATACGCTCAAGTTGACCCTTGCGAGCACCAAAGGCACGAGTGCGGGAAGTGTCGACATCTCCAATGCGACGTCGTCCAGCGCCGTCAACATGGTCACGAACATTCAGCGCGGTGCGGATGCAGCCCAGGTCATTACCTACAACTTCGCCGCAACGGCTTCTGCCGGAACATTGTCATCGCTGGCCAAGACCGTAACGTTGACGCTGACGAACTAACAACCGAATTGAAAAACCACCAAACCTCAACCTTCATCGAACGGATACCATCATGAAAAAGACCATCATCACCCTCGCGCTTGTCGCCGCCAGCTCTCTGCTCGTCGAGTCGGCAGTCGCACAAGCCACGGCAACGCAGAATCTGAACCTCGCCGTCAACGCAATCTACAAGATCTCGACGTCGGGAAACCCGGGAGCCCTCACGATCACGACCGGAACTCCTGGATCGGATAACCTCACGAGCGTCACGGACAATTCAACGACCTACAGCATCACGCAGAACTACGCGAATACGGTGAAGATCACGGCGAATCTCGATGCCGCCCTTTCGTCCGGTTACTCGCTTTCGATTAACCTTGCAAGCTCCAAAGGGACCAGCGCCGGAGCGGTCGATATCTCCAACGCAACATCCGGCAGTGCTTTGAGCGTCGTTACAGGTATCAACAGAGGCGCGGATGCCGGCCAGATGATCACCTACTCATTCGGTGCGAACGCTTCTGCCGGTACGCTTTCATCCACAGCAAAAGTAGTCACCTTAACGTTGACGAACTAAGAATCTCTGGAGGAGAGAGAAAGCCGTAGCGTGCGTTTTCCAGCTGTCGCCGCTACGGTTTTTCTATCTTCGAGGCCTCGAGCGATGAACACCAAACGACACGACATAAGACGAAGAGCACTGCAGACCCTCCTGATTTTCGCAGCAGGGTCCGCAACACTTTTCGCCCAGCGTGCTTCGGTCACGCAGGTGATTCGGCTTCAAGTCCTCGAACTGAACACGATAGATATCTCAGGCGGTCCGGTTACGCTCAAGATCACCGATTTCGACCCGGAAACTTCCAACCCTTCGCCCGCGATGAGCGGCGCTACCAGGTTGGTCTGGACGAGTAACGGGGAGAATCGAAAGATTACGGCCGAAAGCGATCGGTCGGGTTCAAAATTCGACCTTCGCTTGTCGGCCCAGGACGTCAGTTCAGGGTCGGGGGTCAGTTCGAGCGACGTGGTGTTTTCTGACAACTCGACTCACGACCTCATCGTTGGGGTGAGTCGCTCGGCGGGAAGCTGCACGCTTCAATTCACGGGGGCCGCAACCCTTGAAAAGGGGGTCGGGAGCGAGACGCATACGATTACGTATACTATTACAGGGAGTTGAGGCACTGTCTCAACTTGATAATCCTCGATTAGAGGGCTATATTTCACCGGCTCCGAACGTGTTTCGCGAATATATGGGATCCCTTCGACCTCGATTCAACCGCCCGATATTGCTGGGGATATTTTTCATCCTTCCTCTGTTTCTTGCCAAGGGTCAGACGTATGGATCAGCGTCCCACACGATCACGGTCACGGTTTCGACGATTACCAACGTGACGGTAACCGGAGGCGCAGTCAGTTTCACAATTACGGGGGCCAACGCCGTGGCGGGCCAGAACACCATGAGCGCCACTAACCAGGCAACATCCCTCCAATGGGGCATCAACAGCAGTACCAAAAAGGTTACGGTGCAAACGAATCTGACAACACAACTCTTTGCACTCAAACTCGTTGCCCTGAACCCCACGGTCGGGACCGCAGCTTCCCAGGTCACCATCACACACACCGCCCAGGATTTTCTGACCAATCTTGGCCGAAGCACAGGAAGTTGCACGCTCCAATATACTGCCGTTGCCCTTGCCTCCCAGGGAACGGGGACGGATTCGCACACGATCACGTTCACTATCGCGACCCAATAAAGCCGTGCACAAGCTCTTGCTCCTCTTACCCGCAGTCGCATTGCTTCTGTCAAGCGCCTCAGCTCAACAAATCAGCATTTCCGGAGGTAATAAGACGCTCTCTATAACTACCGGAGTCGCGGGCTCTGAACCCGCCGCTGTGACAAATTCTTCCTGCACCTTGACATACAAGAAGCAAACGGCCATCTCAAAGGTCACTGTGGCAACCGTTTGCTCGGGCCAGAGTTTTTCGCTTTCTGTGGTTGCCGTGAGTCCGACGAAAGGAGTTGCGTCCCCTGCCGTGACATTGACGAACGGAATGGCTGCCGCCGATTTCATCACGAACATCCCCGCCACGGGGACAACGAATGCCACAGCGACCCTGAAGTACTCCGCATCGGCAACATTTGAACAAGGCAACAGCGCCGAACTCGGCAACGATGTCCATACAATCACCTACACACTCGTCGCTCAATAGGAACATTATGACTCTCTCCCTCCTCCTCAAACGAACAGCCCTCTTTTTCCTTTTCCTTGTCCCGAATTTTCTCTTGGGACAAGTTTCGGTCATCGGCGAGCTCAGCCAGGACAAGATGGCGAGGCCTGGCGAAACGTATACGGGTTCAATCATCATCCGGAACGACACGAACGAGCCGCAGGAAGCGAAGGTTTATCAAACGGACTACACGTTTCATTATTCCGGAACGAATAACTACGGTGATCCCGGGTCGATGCCCCGCTCGAACGCAAAGTGGGTGACCTTCAGCCCCGCCTACCTGACCCTGCCGCCGGCGTCCACCATGGCGATCGACTATTCGGTGGCTGTCCCCAAGGATCTGACAGGGAAGCCCCTGATTGGAACCTACTGGAGCATGCTGATGGTCGAGGGAATTCAGAAGGGCTCCGCCGAGTCTTCCCTTCGACAAAAGGACACGAAGGCGCAGATGGGGATCATGCAGACGATCCGGTACGGGATCCAGATCGCCACGTCGATTGCGAACACCGGCACGAAGAAAGTTAATTTCATCGGCGCCAAGCTGGTTGCGAAGGAAGAAGGGAAGAGGGCGCTCCAGATCGATATTGAAAATACGGGGGAGCTCGTCATGCGTCCCGATGTCACCGTCGATTTGTTCGATGAGAAAGGGGTTGCGCGCGGTAAATTCGAGGGAGTAAAATACCGCATTTATCCAGGGACATCCGTGCGGCAGACGATCGACGTCAGCAGCGTCACCCCCGGCAATTACAAGGCGCGCGTCGTGGTCGATGCGGGAGGGGACGACATTTTCGGCGCAGAGTACGTCCTGAAGTTTTGAAAGACTGCCTTGAGGAGACCGACACGACATCATCCGGTCAGACACGGCCGGATGTTTTTTTTTCTGGGGCTCGCGGTCGCAATGACCGGTCAGCTGCGTCTCTCGCGCGCGCAGGGGGAGATTGACGTCGTTCCGGGGACGCGTGAGATCTTGTCGGTCAAGCCGGGCTCAATCGTTTCCTTCAGCGTGGTCGTCACGAATCGAACCGGCTCCACGCAGACCTTCGACCCCCAGGTACAGGTTCCGACGAAGTGGCGGCTGGTGACTCCCGAGTCGCAGTTCACGCTCGAAGCCGGCGCCAACGACGCGCGGATTCTGACCCTTGCAGTTCCCGGAGAAGTACCGGGGGGACTCTATCGTCTCCGGTATCTGGCGAAAGACCGTGCAACGCCCGCGCACGAGGCCGCTGCCGAGATAACCGTGAAAGTGGAGACGATTTACCTCCTGAAAATCGAACCCATCGACGCGCCCCGATTTGTCATTGGGGGACGGTCCTTTACGGCAACGTTCGACCTGACGAACGCCGGAAACACTCCGGTGACGGTAACCCTTGAAGCCAGGTCTTCGGAGGGATACGCGACGAAGGTCCCGGACCCCGTTATCGCACTCAATCCGCGCGACACGCGCGAAATTCCGGTCTCCGTCGTAACGGACAAGGGGGCGGGAAAAGTCCATCAAACCCTTCAGCTCATCGCGACTTCGAGGCAGGACTCCACGGTTGCCGTGAGTGCCTCGGTCGTGACCGACGTTGTTTCCCAGGAATCGCAGGGAGAAGAACAGTTCGTAGAGTATCCCATTCAGCTCAAGCTTCGGGGTGTGGGCGAGCAGGATGCGCGGTCCACGCAGTTCGAAGTATCCGGCTATGGGAGTCTGTCAGAGAAACGGGACGACAAATTTTCATTCCTCGCGCGGGGACCGGAGACGCAATCGATTTCCTCTCTGGGCTTGCGTGATGAATATTACCTGTCGTACGTGAACAGTGCGACGGAACTGCAGCTCGGGGACATGAACTATACGCTTTCTCCCCTGACCGAGAGCGGACGGTTTGCGACAGGGGCGGGCGCAAGAACGACGGTCGCCGGGTTCTCTGTGGGAGGATTGTACGACAAAACCCGATGGATCGACCAGCGGCAGGATGAAGGCGGAGGGTTCGTGAGCTATCAATTTTCCCCCGATTACGAGCTTGGCGCCAACTACCTCAACCGAAGGGATCAATACTCGAGCGACCTCTACACGTTACGGGGACTGTCGCATCCATTCACCAACTCCAGCGTCGACGTCGAATACGGCCGCGGTGCCATGGAAGGGAAGAGCGATGACGCAGTTGCCCTCCGATTCAACGGCACAGAGCCGTCGCTCGCCTACGATATCCGGTATATCGATGCAGGGACGAACTTCGGAGGATACTACCGCGACCTGAGCTTCAAATCAAGCAGCATTTCGTATCAAATCTCGAAGACGATCCGGCTCGAAACCTATTTTCGGGACGAAGAACGGAATCTTGCGCGCGACACGAATCAAATATACGCTCCCCGCGACCAATTCTACCAGCTTGGCCTTTCGTACTTTGACCTTGTGTCCTTCTACTACCACTACGACGGACAGGATGATCTGCTGGAAAATCCGAAGTACCGGCGAAGCGAAAACACGTTTCAGATGCGGGTCGGTTTCAATTTCGCCGGCGTGAGTATCAACGGGAATTCCGAATACGGCGTCATCGAGGACAAGCTCGCGCTGAAGAATTATCCATACCAGCACGTATCCCTATTCTCGTCGGTGCGTCCTACGGCCGCGCAGAACTACAGCGCTTCCGTCGAGTACTCAAACGACCAGGATATTTACACGGGAGAAGTAGAAGAGCGGCTCTCGGCCAGCTTATCGGCATGGGTGCTTTTTGGGGAGGCGACGCAGGTCCAATTCAACATTTTTGGCAGCAGGGTGAACAGTGCAACGCCACAAACGAGCACGTTGTCCGAATTCTCGCTTGAACATATTTTCCCCTTCAACCACAAGATCACGCTCCGGGCGCGGCAGAATCTTCTCACGCCGGCGGTGACGCCGCGCGAAACGGCATATCTTCTTGAATATGCCATTCCGTTGAACGTCCCCATCGCCCGCATTGGATCGGTCGGGTCGTTGCGGGGCCGGGTCGTCGGCGAGACGGGAGTGGGCTTGCCCAATATTCTCGTGAACGCGGGAGAATCGGCTTCAGTGACCGACGGGAACGGAGAATTCTACCTGCCGGGCGTGAAACCGGGGCCGATCTATGTTCAGGTCGACAAAGAGAGCATCGGGCTCGACCGCGTGACGCTCCAGCCGATGCCGCTCGAAGTCGAGGTACGTGGGGGAGAGGAAACGCCTGTTCAGATCAACGTCACACGAAGTGCGCAGGTATCGGGGACCGTCGTTTTGTATGAAGTGAACGAGGAGGCACCTTCGGATTCCTTGGGTGCAACGGTGTATCGCGAGAAGGAAGCAAGGGCCGGAGTCTTCATGGCGTTATACCAGGGGGATGAGGTTCACAGACGCGTGACGGACAGTCGCGGGAGGTACGTTTTCGGGGACCTGCGACCCGGAAGTTGGACACTCAGAATTGAAGGGGGGGATATTCCCGACTATCATCGCATGGAACCGGATTCGCTTGCCCTGGAGCTGAAGGCCGGAACTCACGCGGAGGGCGATTTCAAAATTCTACCACGCAAACGGATCATCAAAATCATCCAGCAAGGGGTGATAGAACCGGAAAAACCCGAGAACGCGCCGCAACCTGCTCCCCAGGAACAAGTCAAGGAGCCGAAGGCGCAGATGGACGAGCCCGGTCCTTGCCTTATATTCTTCGATAGGCCCTCAAAGAAGTTTATGGTCCAAATATCGTCCTGGAAAACGCGCGCCAAGGCACAGTCCCAAGGGTCGCATATGGGAAAGATCCTGGGACGCAAAGTCTTTGTCGACCGAGTGAACATCCCCAACCTTGGGATTCGCTACCGGGTCATTACCGGGAAATTCAATACGCGCGCTGCCGCTGAAGCTATCTGCAAGTCAGTAGGGCACGAGCAGTGAGCTGATAGCTGTGGAATTGTAGAAACTACAATTCGATCATCCCTCCATCTTCCAGCCCTTCGAATCACCTCTCTCCAACATCCTTATTGGCAATTAGTTATCGACGTTGCTCCTTCGCGGCGTGAGCTGGCGGGAGGGCATGGTTGTTGTCCTTCCTGTGGTCATGATTCGCCCAAGATCGAACATGCCACCGGCGCCAATTGCAAACTTGACAATCGCTTCATCTTTAGCGTTCTTGCCTCATCGATCGCATCCCTTGACGAGACTTCCGTTCATAGGGCTCTCCCTCCTGTCAATCATTTCGGTCGCATTCCCGCAGCCGATTCACAGCTCCGTGAAGCAGATCGTAACGGTCGAGGTCCGGCCGATAGCAGTGCTGAGAGTGACGGGAAATCCTGCGCCTCTCATGGTGCAAAAGGTCTACGCGGGCGAAGACGTAAGCGTTTCCGACCAGCATTCGCAATACAGCATAGCGACAAATCTCGATAATGTGAAAATCGTTGCCTCGATCAACTCAAGCATGCCGAGTGGAACCCGGCTCAAGATCAACCTCGCGTCGGGACGCGCAAGCAGCGTTGGCGATGTCGACATTTCAGCGGCCCTCGTACCTGTTGATGTCGTGACCGGGATCGGCAGGGGGAGCGACAGAGACCAGTCGATCCGATACACCTTTGTCGCAGGTTCCGGCGTCGGTGGAATCGACAGAGACGAACGTCTCGTAACCTTGACTTTGACGGACTAACGTGAGCTGCCGAAAATCCATACTCTTGATCATGTTAACCGCCGGAATCGTCCAGGATTCGCACGGTCAGGTCCGCTCTTCAGCAGTTCAGCAGGTGGTCTTCGGCGTCAGCATCTCTCATCGGCTCGTCATCAACCCTCTGAGCAACGCCCGGGCAATTCCGCTTGCGGGCTCCGGCGCTGTGGAAGGCGTTCGGGCATCTCTCGAGCTTCAAGGGTCACCCTCCCAATCCACAAAGGTCACGGCTGATTTGGATCGCGGCACCTCGCAGCGCATGACGGTTGAAACCCGGACATCAATGCAAACCGTCACGGTTCAACAGTTGGTCGCCCGCGGGGAATCGATTACGCTCTCGCCGGGCGGCGATGCCTCTTCGGCCCGTACCATCGATGTCGACTATGATTTTCCCCGGTCGACCCTCGGACAGGAAACGCCCAAGATAATCTACACGGTCACCGAGTAATTCATTTTTCCCCGCCGGTTCATCCCGCTCCCCGGATTCAAACACCCGGGAGAGTCGGCCGCTTTTCTTCCCGTCGTTCTTCTACTTGCACACCTTTCAAAAATCCTCTATTTTGATTTCATGGTGGACAGGGTATTGACCGTCGCTGACGGCAGACTGTGAGAAAAATCGCCGTCATATTCGGCACCAGGCCGGATACGATCAAGCTCGCACCAGTCATTCTCCGGCTCAGGGAAGAGCCCAAACTGTTTTCGGTGGTTTCGATCGCCACGGCCCAACATCGTCACATGCTCGACCAGGTTTTGGATGTTTTTGGAATCCACCCCGACCACGATCTGAATATCATGCGGCCCCGGCAAACGCTCGCAGCCCTCACGGAGAGGACAATTGCCGCACTCGACCCGGTGCTTCAGAGCGAGCACCCCGACATGGTACTTGTCCAGGGCGATACGACAACGACGTTTGCCGGAAGTCTCGCCGCTTTTTATCGTGGCATTCCGGTCGGCCACGTGGAAGCCGGCTTGCGCACAGGGGACAAGGCGAACCCTTTTCCGGAGGAGATTAATCGACGGCTCACGAGCGCGTTGGCCGACCTTCACTTCGCTCCAACCGAGACCGCGCGGCGCGCGCTCTTGCGTGAGCACATCAACCCGGACCGGATTCACGTGACCGGAAACTCCGTCATCGATGCGCTGAACCTCGCGGTGCGCGCCGACCACGAATTCGGCAGCGCGGCGGTTCGGAAAGCGGTTGCCAGCAGACGTAGAATCATCCTGTTGACCATGCATCGGCGTGAGAACTGGGGAGCGCCCATGGAGGGGGCGTGCCGGGCCGTCAAGCAGATTGCGGCCAGGTTCGGCGACCATCTTTTTGTCTTTCCGGTTCATCTTAATCCTCTTGTCCGTGAAACGGTCTATCCGATCCTCGACGGAATTCCGAACATCATCCTCATCGAACCTCTTGATTACAAAGACTTCGTAAACCTCATGGCGCGCTCGTACCTCATCCTGACAGATTCCGGCGGTGTGCAGGAGGAGGGGCCGGCGTTGGGAAAACCCATTCTGGTATTCCGAAATGTCACGGAGCGGCCCGAAGCTGTCGACTTCGGGACCGTACGGCTGGTGGGGCTCGCACGGGAGCGAATCGTCCGGGAAACCCGTCGACTCCTTGAAAGCCGGTCCGCGTATGCGAAAATGGCGTCGGCCGTCAATCCCTATGGTGATGGGCGCGCAGCCGAACGGATCGCGGGGTTCATCAAGAAGCATCTCGGGCTATCGAACAGAAGAGTGAGCGAATTCCGTCCGTCTCGGCGCATTCGCAAGATCGTCCTCGCCCTCGGCTTGTCTCTGTGCGGCCTCTTTGGCCCGATGCGGGCGGCGCCGGATGCGCCCAAGCACGTGCTCGTCGTCGTCGAAGGAAACTCGGACCTGAACAACCTCGCGATGGGGGACGGTCGGCAACTGCAACAGCTCCTGGGACATTTCAACACGTCCAACGTCGTCATCGGCGTCAATCAATATGTACCGGGGCAAATGAACGGGTTCGATTACACGTTCTACATCGGGTTCAATGCCGTAAATCCGGTGCCGGAAAAATTCACGAACGATATCCTGCAAACGACGAAGCCCGTCATCTGGATGAACACCGGCTTCGCCGAATTCAGCCGCGCGCAGCGGGTCCGCAGACAGTACGGTTTCGAGGTGACGGAGCTCGATTCGGTCAGCATTTACGATGTCGTCCGTTACCAGGGGAAGACGTTCACCAAAGGGGAACCGAACGCAAACCTTGTCACCGTCCTGAACCGGCGGCGTGCGCGTGTGCTCGGGACGGCGTACTCGAACCGTCGGCGGGTCGAGATTCCGTACATTATCCAGGCGGGGAATCTCATGTACTGGGCCGATTCGCCTTTTGCCTCGGCGACGGAAACCGATCGCTACCTTCTTTTTGCGGACATGCTCCACGACATCCTCCACGAACAGCACGAGGAGTCCCACACTGCACTGATCCGCATTGAAGACGTTTCTCCCCTTGATGACCCCAACAAGCTTCGCGATGTCGCTGACCATCTTTCGAGCCGCGGGATTCCGTTTCTTGTCGGCGTCATCCCGTTTTACGTCGACCCCTTCCAGGGCATTCGAGTCAGTCTCTCCGACAAGCCGGAGCTTGTCGATGCGCTCAAATACATGGTCAAGAACGGCGCGACGATCGTCCTGCACGGCATCACGCATCAGTACAAAGGGATCACCGCCACTGATTTTGAGTTCTGGGACGAGAGCACCAACAGACCGGTGCGGGATGAATCCGCGGAGTGGATTTCAAAGAAAGTGGAACTCGGCATTCAGGAATGCATGCGGAACGGAATCTATCCGCTCCTGTGGGAGACGCCGCACTACACGGCTTCAACTTTGCTCTACCGCACGATAGCAAAATACTTCAGCTCTGCGATGGAACAGCGCCTGGCGATCGAGAACTACGAGTACAGTCAGATGTTCCCGTACGTCATCAAGAAGGACATCTACGGCCAGCGAATCTACCCGGAGAATCTCGGCTACGTGCCGCTCGACGCAGATAAAAATGTGAGCCGCCGGGCGGTTCAGGACATTATCCGGGGGGCGAAGGCGAACCTCTACGTCCGGGACGGATACGCGGCCTGCTTCTTTCATTCGTTTCTCGACCTCGACCTGCTCGACGAGCTTGTCGAAGGGATCGAAAAATTGGGATATACATTTGCCGACCTGACGGAGCAGAAGCAATGGGTGAAGACCAAAGACCGGGTGATTCTGGCGGGGACCCAGGATTATACGATCACGCTCGACGACCAATATCTCCTCGAGGCCTACTTTGATACGAACGGCGAATTGACAAAGCGTATCGTATCCGACGTCCGCCTCAAAGGGGCCATCACGAAACATATCACCCTGAACCCCGGGGAGTTCTACAAAGCCGAACCGACCGAGTTCCATGAACACGAGGCGACGCTCGCAGAAAAGGTCTTCCACCGGGCCGAGCGGGCGGTCGAAACCGTGTTTCAGTCGGACCAGGACTGGCAGGAAGCGCGGCCGGCGGTGTTGTGGGACTATCACGTCAAAGGGGCGGCGTACAACGACCAGGCGTCGTTCGTCTCCGCGCTCCGGAGTGTCAACCTGCGCGTCGATACGATCTTCGCGGACCAGAACCTCAACCTCGCCCGCTACAATCTTCTCATCGTCCCCTACGGCAGTGTCGATTCGCTCAAGGACGAGCAGTACGACGCGATCACGAAGTTCGTTCGTGACGGTGGAAACCTCGTGACAGACGGAAAGAACGACCTTGCGGAGGAATTCGGAATCCACTACGTGCAAACGACGCAGAGGATCCTCCATGTCGAGGATCATCTCTTCCCCGAGGAACCCGTCGCCTGGCGCAATTGGGAGCTCGTCCACAAATTCGACGCGGACGAGGTGGACGAGACGTTCTGTTCGGACGAACAGTCGGAAACGCCTCTTGCCATCGGCAAGAGGTACGGGAAAGGAAAGGTGCTCTTCCTTGGAGCCCGATTCGACCCGACGTCACAGGAAGGATATTCCCACTACCCTTATTTCGTGGAATACGTCCGGTCGTATTTTCGGCTTCGTCCGGTGGTGCGTCGCAACGGGCTCGATTTCTTCTTCGACCCCGGACTTCGCCAGACGTACAGTATTGAGGCCCTCGTCAAGCGATGGGTCGGCCAGGGAATCAGGGCCGTGCATGTTGCCGGCTGGCACGATTATCCCAAGCTGCGCGAATACCGGGAATACACGTACGACTACGGCCGGCTCATTCGCGTCGCGCACGCGAACGGGATCCTTGTCTATGCGTGGCTCGAACCGCCGCAGGTGAGCCAGAAGTTTTGGAACCAGCATCCCGAATGGAGGGAAAAGAATTACAAAGGGGAAGATGCCGCGCCGATGTGGCGTTACGCCATGGCGCTGACGGACCCCCGGTGTGTGGAAGCTGCGACGGATGAGTACCGGAGACTTCTCCTCGCGTACGATTTCGACGGCGTGAACATCGCCGAGCTTTATTTCGAGGGAGGCCGCGGGTACGAGGACCCGCGGGTGTTCGCGCCGATGCATCCTTCCGCGCAGAGAGAGTTTCGCAAGAAATACGGGATTGACCTTGTGAAGATCTTCGACCCGAGCTCACTCTATTACTGGCGCGAAAACACGGCAGTGCGCCAGGAAGTCGACGATTATCGGGTTGGGAAGCTCACGGAAGTATACGAGATTCTGCTGAAGATGGCACAGGATGTGGCCGCGTCAAAGCCCGGGTTCCAGACGATCGTGACCGGCATGGACAGCTTCGGTTCGCCGGAACTCCGGGAATATTACGGCGCTGACATGTCGGAGATCATCCGGCTTCAGCATAAATACGGCTTCATCCTGCAGGTCGAAGACCCGGAGAAGCTGTGGTCGACGGATCCGTCGCGCTACGCTTCGATGGGGGCGATGTATCAAAAATTTGTGAGCGACAGCAGCAGGCTTTCTCTCGACCTCAACATCCTGAGCTTCCGGAAGAAGGATGTCGTTACGCCGTTCCCGACGCTCATTCAAACGGGCGTCGAAAGCTATCAGCTCGTTCGTGCGGCTTCGATGGGCGCCCGGAAATTTACCATTTACTGCGAAGAAACAGTCAACCCGCAGGACATGATGTTCTTTCCGTATGCCGCCGCGAGCCGCGTCGTCTCGAGTCCGACGGCCGCCGGCTATGATTTCGAGAGCCCCACGTCCTTCAATCTCAAGCTTCCCCGAACGGTCACCGAGATCTCGGTCGACGGCGCCATCCTCTCGCCGTTCCGGGACAATGAGTACCTCATTCCCGCAGGGAAACATGAAGTCCGGTTCGCAGCCGGCGCTGCGGGTGCGTTCTCCACTCATGCACTCCAAACGAGGATCATGTCGTTCACCGGGAATCTCGAGTTCGTCTCATACGGTATGCGTTCCGCGTCGCTGGTCTACGATTCCGGCCCCCGTGCTATCGTATCGCTCAACGCCGAGCCGACCGGCCTCACGATCGACGGCCAGTCCGTCCGTCCGACCGTGCTCAAGGGGAATGATTGCTACAGTCTCCTCCTGCCGGCCGGAAAACATTCGGTGGAGATTGAAGTCGGCGGCGAGTTCTCCTACGGGATCAACGTGACAAGCCTGTGGTCGACGACGGCTATCGCCATTTTCGGCTCCGCAGCCGTGACTTCGCTCTTCCTCATGTATCTCAGCCTGAAAGTCGTCGGGCGCAAAAAACCCGCCGCCAGGAGCGCGCGGCGATGACCTGGTTCGAAGTCGACCTCAGCTTCCTGTTCGTCATCGCGGTCATCCTCATCTGGTTCATGATCGCGTACCAATTCGTCCTGACCGTCTTCGGGTTCCTGAATTATGTCCGGTCGATGCGCGAGCGCTCGGATGTGGACGCCATGGAAATAGACTATCCCTCGTGTTCCATCCTCATCCCGGCGCATAATGAAGAAAAGGTGATCGCGCAAACCCTGGATGCCATGAGGGCCCTGGACTACCCGCGCCGAAAGTTGACGATTGTCGTCGTGAACGACGGCTCGACGGACGGAACACGGAATATCGTGCGCCGCTACGCCCGCGCGGACAAGCGGATCATCCTGTTCGACGTTCCCAAAGGTGAAGGGGGCAGGGGAAAGGCCCGGGCGCTCAACCTTGGGATTCAGCGCGTACGCTCGAATGTCGTGGCGATCTACGACGCCGACAACACGCCGGAGCCGGGCGCCCTGCGCTATCTCGTCGCACAGTTGGTGATGCACGACGACCTCGGAGCCGTCATCGGAAAGTTCAGGACCGTCAACAAACATGTCAACCTCCTGACAGAATTCATCAACATCGAAACGCTCAGCTTCCAGTCCATGCTGCAGGCCGGCCGTTGGGAGATGCACGGCATCGCGACCCTCCCGGGGACGAATTTCGTCGCCCGCACGAAGCTCATCCGGGACCTTCAGGGATGGGACGAAGCCGCTCTCACGGAGGATTCAGAGCTCAGCATCCGGATCTATGAGGAAGGATACAGGATCAAATACATTCCCTACGCCGTGACGTTCGAACAGGAGCCGCAGGAATGGTCCGTGTGGATCGGCCAGCGGCTGCGATGGGTGCGAGGGAACAATTACGTCGTTTCAAAATTCTTCCGCCACATCCCCAACTTCAAAAACCGCCGCCTCGCGTTCGACCTGCTGTACACGCTCTCCCTGTATTATGTGTTCTTCGGCGCGATTCTGATTTCCGATTTGCTGTTCATCCTCAGCGTCTCGAGCCTCGTGAGCATCGCTCTTCCCGGACCGTACACATTTGTGTGGGTCGTCGCGTTTTTCCTCTTCATTTTCGAAATCATGCTCGCGATCTCGTTCGACGGCGAGGACGACCTGAAAAAAGTCGGCCTCCTGATCGTCATGTATTTTTCTTATTGCCAGCTCTGGATCTACGTCGTCCTGAAGGCACTCCACACGGAATATTTCAAGAAGGATAAGAAATTCTGGGAGAAGACAAAAAGGTTCGATGTGCCGGAGGCCGCGCGTTCGCCGATCCCCCTTTCCCGCCCGAAGCGCCGGTAGCAACTTGACAAAAGTCCTGGTCATAGAGGATGAGCGGTCACAGCAGGCGTTTGTCGTCAGCGTCCTGCGACAGAACGGGTTTGAAACGCTCGGGACGGACGACGGCGCGGAAGGAATAGAACTGGCGGTGGAACAACTTCCGGACCTTATCGTCTGCGATATCCATCTGGGAGTCGTGGATGGATTCGAGATGCTCTCGGCAATCCGAAAAAACCCTTCGACGGCCAGCATCCCGTTCATTCTCATGACGGCCCTGGCGGACCGCGAAGGGATGCGTCACGGCATGGAGCTCGGCGCCGACGATTACCTTCCCAAACCGTTCACCGGGGCGGAGCTCATTTCGGCCGTGAACGCGCGCCTGGAGAAGCATCGTCGACTGATGAAGGATGCGGGGAAAAAACTGGATGAGCTTCGCATCAGCATGAGCGCCATGCTCCCGCACGAACTCCGCACGCCGCTCAACGGCATCCTCGGATATGCCGACCTCATGCGCAAACAATCCGACGACCTGCAGCCCGCCGAGATCGCGCGGATGTCGGAGAGGATGTACCGGAACGCCCGCCGGCTGCAGCGTCTCGTCGAAAATTATCTCCTGTATGCGCAGCTCGAGCTCCAGCAGACGGCAGTCCATGCAGAGCACCAGCGGGAAGAGTCGCACGCAATAAACGTTGCCGAGATGCTGGAACGGACGGGCCGTGTGAAATCGGAGGAGTTCAACAGGTCGTCCGACCTTTTGGTGCGGCTCGTCGATTCTTCGCTCGCAATCGCACCCGGCTATTTCTCGAAGATGGCGGAAGAAGTCCTCGATAACGCATTCCGGTACTCCAAGGCAGGATCGCCGGTGAAGGTCGAATCCGAAGTCCGTGATTACGGTTATGTCTATTCGGTGACCGACCAGGGACGAGGCATGTCTCCCGAGCAGATAGGCGGGATCGGGGCGTTCGTTCAATTTGAGCGAAAGATTTATGAACAGCAGGGTTCGGGGCTGGGGCTTACGATTGTCGCCCGCCTCGCCAAACTTCACGGCGGCAATCTGGAAGTTCAGAGCCGGCCGGGGAACGGAACGGTTGTTAAAATCACACTGCCACAGGCATAAGCGCGCTGAGAATTTTTACTCCATCGCCATCGCATTCAAACGGAACGATTCACCCTCGAGAGGGCAACAGCATGGAAGACCTTCGCTACCCTATCGGAAAAATGACACCCAAGCCTTCGCTCGCACCGGAGGAACGGGAAACGCTCATCCGGCAGATCGCAGAAGCGCCGGCGCTCCTCCGGGAAGCGGTCAGAGGCCTGACGGACGAACAGCTCGACACGCCGTACCGCCCGGGGGGATGGACCGTGCGCCAGGTCGTTCATCACTTACCGGACAGTCACATGAATGCCTACATCCGCTTTAAGCTCGGAATGACAGAAAACCAGCCGACCATCAAGCCGTACAGCGAGAAATCCTGGTCGGAATTGGCCGAAGCAAGAAGTGCGCCCGTTGAGATGTCACTTCGCATGCTCGAATCGCTCCACGAACGGTGGGTCGTGTTCCTCCGAAGCCTCAAGCCGACGGACTTCGCCCGGACAATCGTTCATCCCGAGTCGGGGACGATGAACCTCGACCGTGTACTTCAGGTCTACTCCTGGCATGGGCGCCACCACACGGCGCATATCACCTCGCTTCGAGAGCGGATGGGATGGAAATGAGGAGCGGAAAATATGTTGATGGGTAGCCGAAGGTTGTGAGGTTCGAGTCTTCCGTTACGAGTTCAGGTTCACACTTCCAAAAATATGAGCTGAGCGCCAACCGCCACAGGCTGATTGCCAGCCGCTGCAACCCCGCACGAAGGGGCTTTTTGTCGAGCCCTGGCGAACGTCCCTGCTTGACAAAAGGTGAAATAGTCACTACCATTTTTCGTCCCATTCGCACGCATTCGATGTGCGCTTTGACCCAACCGAGGAGGTCCCATGTCTCGTATTGTGAGGGGCGGACTGATTCAGTGCAAGCTCGCCGAGTCGACGGAACAACCCATCGAGAAGATCAAAAAGGCCATGGTGGACAAGCATGTCCATCTCATCGAGCAGGCCGGAGGGAAGGGCGTTCAAATATTATGCATGCAGGAGTTGTTCTACGGCCCGTACTTCTGTGCCGAACAGAAAACGAAGTGGTACGCGATGGTCGAGCGAGTTCCGGACGGTCCGACCATCAAACTCATCCAGTCGTACGCGAAAAAATATGGAATGGTGATCATCGCTCCCGTGTATGAAGAAGAGATGACGGGCGTGTACTATAATTCTGCCGCCGTGATCGACGCAGACGGATCCTATCTCGGAAAATACCGGAAGCATCATATACCGCAGGTCGACCCGGGGTTCTGGGAGAAATTCTACTTCAAGCCGGGGAACACCGGCTATCCCGTTTTCAAGACGAAGTATGCCGACATCGGTGTCTACATTTGCTATGACCGGCACTTTCCCGAGGGGGCGCGCGTGCTGGGCCTGCACGGTGCGGAGATCGTGTTTAACCCTTCGGCCACCGTGGCAGGGCTTTCGGAGTATCTGTGGGAACTGGAACAACCGGCCCACGCGGTTGCCAACGGCTACTTTGTCGGGGCGATCAATCGCGTCGGGACGGAACCTCCCTGGAACATCGGCGAGTTCTATGGGAAGAGCTATTTCTGTAATCCGCGGGGAAAGATTATCGCCCAGGCCAGCCGGGATAAAGATGAGCTTGTCGTTGCCGACCTTTCGATGGATATGATTCAGGAAGTGCGGCAGGTGTGGCAGTTCTTCCGCGACCGTAGGCCTGAATCGTACAAGGAACTGGTGGAAGCGTATGGTTAGACGCTGTCTCAAAATAGCTACCGTCAAGCTGAACTTGCCCGCCCCGTGCTTCGTTACGGGGTTTCAGGGTGACGCGATCTGGGTTTTTGAGATAGTTTCCAGTCAGCACGACAATACGACAGGACGGATTTGACCATGGCGTCTTCACTCACCTCACAGGAAATCACCGATATTACCGCCCGGAATACGTACGGCACGTGGCGGTTCCAGAAGGGATGGAAACCGCTTCACGTCGTCGACGCGGAAGGTTGCTATTTCACGGATGCGGCGGGGAAGAAGTATCTTGATTTCTCGTCTCAGCTCATGTGCGTCCAGCTGGGACACAAGAATCAGGCGGTCATCCGTGCGATCGAGGAGCAGGCGCGGAAACTCCCGTACATCGCCCCCGGCTATGCGACGGATGTCCGGGCCGAATTGAGCAAGATGTTGCTCGAGGTGCTCCCCAAGGGGTTGGAGAAGTTCTTCTTTACGACCTCGGGAACCGAGGCGAACGAGGCCGCATTCAAGATCGCCCGGATGGTGACGGGCAAGACGAAGATCATCGCGCGCTACCGGTCGTATCACGGTTCAACGATGGGGTCGATCGCCGCGACGGGAGACCCCCGCCGGTGGGCGGCGGAACCCGCAAGCAAAGTCCAGGGGGTCATCTTCGGGCCGGAGGTCAACTGCTACGACTGTCCAATCAACCATGAGTATCCCGCTTGCGACATCGCCTGTGCTGATTACCTGGAGCACATGATCGAAAACGAGAGCGACGTTGCGGCGGTGATCGTCGAACCCGTCGTCGGTACGAACGGCGTGCTCATTCCGCCGAAAGAGTACATGCCGCGGCTCCGTGAGATCTGCGACCGGAACAACGTCCTGCTGATTGCGGACGAGGTGATGAGCGGTTGGGGGAGGACGGGGAAGTGGTTTGCGGTCGACCATTGGGGCGTACGGCCGGACATCCTCGTCACGGCAAAGGGGATCACGACGGCGTATGTTCCCCTCGGCCTGTGTGCCACGACGATGAAAGTCGCGTCCCACTTTGACGACCACTTCTTTGCGCACGGCCACACCTATGAGGCCCATCCGCTGACCCTGGCGCCGGCGATCGCGGCGATCAACGAATATCGAAGACTGAACCTTATCGAACGCGCCGAGACCATGGGAGCGTACCTCGGGAAGAAACTTCGCGCTCTCCAGGATCGGCACAAATGCATCGGCGAGGTCCGCGGGCTCGGCCTGTTCTGGGGTGTGGAATTGGTGAAGGACCGGAAAAAGAAAACGTATTTCAATTCGTTCAGGGATAAAGTGAGCGGAGTCCCCGCGATGGTCGAGAAAATTGCGGGACGTATGATGCAGAACGGCGTCTTCATCCAGGCGTGGGTGAGTCACTTCGTGGTTGCACCTCCGTTGATCGTTACAGAAAAGGAGATCGACGAAGGGGTCCGGGTGATGGATGAAGCGCTCGCGTTGGCGGATGCCGAGGCAGTCTAACAACCCGCGGAGTCTTTTCTGAAGAACGTTGCCCCAAAACTCCCTCCTTCGCAGTACGAGCAGAACTTCGCCGAGCTCCATCCCCCCTTTACCGCGAACGCTGCCGTTGCCGATGCGAATCGCTGTCTCTATTGTTTCGACTCTCCCTGCACGAAGGCCTGCCCCACCCACATCGATATTCCGACGTTCATCAAAAAGATTGCGTCGGGGAATCTGCAAGGGTCGGCGAAGACGATCTTAAGCTCGAACTGGGTCGCGCTCACGTGTGCGAAGGCGTGCCCCGTGGATGTTCTGTGCGAAGGAGCGTGCGTCTACAACGAGCGGGGAGAAGAACCGATTCAAATCGGCCGGTTGCAGCGCTTTGCGATGGACCGGTACTTCGAAGCGGGGGCGCCCCCGCTGTTCCATCCTTTGCCCAGAAACGGAAAGTCTGTGGGCATCATCGGCGCCGGGCCGGCGGGACTTGCGTGCGCAGCCGAGCTTTCGCTCATGGGATACGAGGCGGTCGTCTACGAAGGCAAGAAAAAGCCGGGCGGACTCGATACGTGGGGAATAGCTCCATACAAGATGCGCCAGGCGGACAGCATGAAGGAAGTCGGCCTCGTCGAAAAGCTGGGCGTTTCCATTCGCACGGGCGTAACAATCGGCAAAGACATGACCGTGGACGAACTCCTGCAGCGGCACGATGCCATGTTCATCGGGACGGGTCTCCCCAGGGCGGTGCGGCTGGGGATCCGCGGCGAAGCGACTGAAGGCGTTTATGAGGCCCTCGAGTTCATCCAACGCGTCACGACCCGGAGCTGGAAGTCCGTCGATGTCGGCACGCGCGTTGCGGTGATCGGGGCGGGAAACACCGCGATTGACGCGGCGACGGAGGCGAAACGCCTGGGGGCGAACGACGTGTCCATCATCTACCGGCGTTCCGAAAAGGACATGTCTGCGTACGATTTTGAATACGCCCTCGCCAAGACCGACGGAGTCCGCTTTTTCTTCAACGTCATTCCCAAAAGGATCGTCGGGAAGAAACACGTGAAGGGGATTGAATGTGAACGGGTCGTCGCGCAAACCTCGCGCACCGGAGGTCGTCAAACGCTGAGAAAAATCCCCGGGTCCACGTTCACCATTCCGGTGGATATGGTGATCGTCTCGATCGGCCAGGAAATTGCGAAGGAGTTGGTGCTGAAGATCCCCGGCGTGAAGATGAAGAACGGAAAAGTTGCGGTCGACCCGGAGACATACCAGACGACGAACGCGAAAGTTTTCGCGGGCGGAGATTGTATCAACGGCGGGAAGGAAGTTGTGAACGCGGCCTACGACGGCAAGCGTGCGGCGCATGGGATTGACAAATATCTCTCGAAAAAATCAATCGCGTGAGCCCTCAACCTCAACCTCAACCTCAACCTCAACCTTAACCTCAATCCTTTTCTTTCCACGTCATGGCCGACCTTTCAATTAATTGCGGCGGCATCAAGTCTCCGAATCCCTTCTGGCTGGCTTCGGCTCCGCCGACAAATTCCTCGTACCAGGTGTGCAAGGCGTTCGAGGCGGGGTGGGGCGGCGCGGTGTGGAAAACCATCGGCGAGCCGGTCATGAACGTTGTCAACCGGTACGGTGCCGTGGATTACAACGGACAGAAGATTCTCGGCCTCAACAACATTGAGTTGATCAGCGACCGGCCCATCGAGACGAATCTCCGCGAGATCGCGGAGACGAAGAAACTCTGGCCCGATCGCGCGGTTGTGGCGTCGCTCATGGTGGAATCCAAACGCGAGACCTGGCACGATATGGTGAAGCGGACAATCGACACCGGATGCGATGGGATCGAGTTGAACTACGGATGTCCCCACGGAATGAGCGAACGCGGGATGGGGTCGGCCGTGGGACAAGTCCCCGAATACTGTGCGATGATCACGGAGTGGGTCACCGAAGTATCCACCATCCCTGTCCTCGTGAAGCTCACGCCGAACGTGACGGACATTCGCTATCCCGGAAGAGCTGCGAAAAAAGGAAAGGCGAGCGGCATTTCTCTTATCAATACCATCAACACGATTATGGGCGTCGACCTGGACACGCTGGAGCTGAAGCCGTCGATTGACGGCAAAGGCGGGCACGGAGGGTACGCGGGTCCGGCGGTGAAGCCGATTGCCCTGAACATGCTTTCGCAAATCGCAATCGACCCTGAGATTGGACTTCCCGTTTCGGGAATGGGCGGGATCTCGACGTGGCGTGATGCCGCCGAATTCATCCTTCTGGGCGCCACGAGCGTTCAGGTATGTACCGCCGTCATGCACTACGGTTTTCGCATTGTGAACGACATGGTAGAGGGTTTGACGAACTGGATGGAAGGGAAGGGTTATCGCACGCTGGAGGAGGTCCGCGGAAAATCACTGGCCTGCATTACCGACTTTGGAAATCTCAATCTGCTCTACAAGGCGGTGGCCCGCATCGATGAATCCAAATGCATTCAGTGCAATCTGTGCTATATCGCATGCGAAGACAGCGCCCATCAGTGCATCGACCTCAAGAAAGGGACAATACGGGTCGACGGAACGGCGGAGAGCTATTCACAGCCGAAGGTCCGCGAGTCTGACTGCGTCGGCTGTCGGCTCTGTTTTATCGTCTGCCCCGTCGACGGTTGTATTTCGATGGTCCGGCTCGACGGGGGAGACGAGTCGATGACGTGGAATCAGTTGATGGGGCAGCTGCCGCAACCGCTGACATGGGAAGCGTTGCGACAGTTCCAGCATAAACACGGTATCGAGATTCACTGAGCGATCGGGGATTGGGGACGGTCGCGGAGAGGTTGTCGCGGTCATCCCGGAAATCACTGGAAGGAGATGCTGCTGAGTGAAGAAGTCGAGGTTCTGGATCGCCGTCCTGGCGGGAGGAGTCGTCGGGAATCTGCTCGACGGAATCGTCCAGGGGTATCTTCTGGAGCGAGTCTACTATGAAAAAGCCCCCGACGTTTTTCGGATGTCCCAGTCCCCCACCTGGTTTGCGCTCGGAGATTTTCTCGCAGCACTCATTCTGGGGTGGGTCTACGACCGCGTCGTCCAGAACTTCAAGCCGGGGGTCCGCGGAGGAATGCTCTTTGGCCTCTACGCGGGGTTGATATCCGGCATCCCCTTCTACTTCTTCAACTATCTGATGATCCGGGGGTATGAGCTGTCGCTGGCCGCGGTCAGCACGGTCTACATGATCATCTGGTATGTTATCGTTGCTGCGGCCATCAGCCTGATCTATCGCAGGGAATCTTCCGTCGGGGTGCCGTAAGAGGTTCCGGAGTCTCTCCACGGACGCGCACCTTCAAGCATCACAACAGGAATAACGGACATGTCAACCCTCATAACCAACGGTCGCATCATCACGGCGGAACAGGATTACGTTGCCGATATTTACGTGGAAGATGAGACGATCACGACGATTGGAAAGGGACTGAAGATTCGTGCGGACCGCACGATCGATGCGGCCGGCTGCTATGTGATCCCGGGAGGGATCGACGTCCACACGCACATGGAGCTTCCGTTCGGCGGGACGGCGGCATCCGACGACTTCGAGACGGGGACCATTGCTGCGGCGCACGGGGGCACGACCTGTATCGTCGACTTTGCCGTCCAATCGCGCGGGACGAATATGCGCCAGGCGTTCGAGACCTGGCTCCGGAAGTCCGAGGGACGGGCGGTGGTCGATTATGGCCTGCATTTGATTCTGACGGAATTGCCCGACGACTGGCTTCCCGACATGGATACGATGGTCAAGAGGGAGGGGGTGACGAGCTTCAAGCTGTTCACCGCGTATCCGGGCGTCTTCATGGTCGATGACGCCACGATCTACAAAGCGATGAGGCGAACGGCCGAGAACGGTGCCTTGATCTGCATGCATGCCGAGAATGGAGGGGTGATCGACCTGCTCGTGAAACGCATGCTGGCGGAAGGGAAGACGACGCCGAATGTGCATGCGCTCTCGCGCCCGGCGACGGCCGAACAGGAGGCGACTCACCGCGTGATCGCGCTCAGCGAAATGGCCGGCGTGCCCGTTTATATCGTCCACGTTTCCTCGCATCTGGCGATGGAGCAGATTCGCGAAGCCCGGGACCGGGGCCTGCCGGTCTACGGCGAAACCTGCCCGCAGTATCTCTTCCTTGCGTACGAGGACTACGCCGACGGCAGCTTCAACGGCGCAAAGTACGTCTGCTCGCCCCCCATCAGGGAGCGGTCGAATCAGGAATTCTTATGGAAAGCACTTGCCGTCGACGATCTCCAGGCGGTTTCGACCGACCACTGTCCCTTCTGTATGAAAGAGGGTTATAAAGGGCTCCCGCGCCAGAAGGAACTGGGAAAGGACGATTTCAGCAAAATCCCCAACGGACTCCCCGGCGTCGAAAACCGGCTTCACCTGCTTTATGAGGGGGGAGTGGTAAAGCGCGGCTGGAGCATGAATCGGTTTGTCCAGCTCGTTTCGACCGCGCCGGCGAAACTGATGGGACTGTTCCCGAAGAAAGGAACCATCGCCATCGGCAGCGATGCGGACATCGTCGTGTGGGATCCGAAGCGGAAGTACACGATCACGGCCAGGACCCACTTCATGCGAGTCGACTATAATCCGTACGAGCAGATGACGGTCAGCGGTTCTCCGTCGTATGTCCTTTCCCGGGGCAAAGCGGTGTTCGAGGGGGATGCATTCAAGGGCAAGGCGGGTTATGGAAGATATATCAAACGCGGACAATACAATCTCATCGGGAGATGAAGAAGGGGGACCGAGTCACGACGCTTGCGTTGGGAATGGGAGTTGTGATAATCTCGCTCTCAGCGGCCTTCGCGGGTGCGGGATCTCAAGACACGAAATCGTTCTCGAAAGATCTCGCGCCCCTGCTCGTCCAAAAGTGTCAACCGTGTCACTTTGAAGGGGGAAAGGTGTTTGGGAAACTTCCGTTCACCGATTATTCCACGGTGAAGCGGCTCGGATTAAAGCTCAACACTCGTTTGAAAAAAGAAGAGGATCAAAAGCTGGTCAAATTGTGGGTGGCGTCAGGTTTTCCGAAATAGCGCTCTCCCGTGCAAGCTAGTCATCCTACCGCGATCCCGCCGGCGGACCCGCTCGAGCGCTCTGTTCCGCTCGCCTTGAAGTTGCTCGCGCTCGTCCCCTGCGTTGTCCTTCTGGATCAGTCTGCAGTCGCGCATTCTGCTTTTCCCCCCTTGACGTTTCCGTTCTTTTACAGCATGTATTATGTCTGGATCATCACACCGCTCCATGAAGGCGGGCATCTTCTCTTCGCGTTGTTTGGCAGGACCCTCCATATTCTCGGCGGTTCATTCTGGCAAGTCATGATTCCGGTCGTCGCATGTGTCGTTGCGGCCCGGCAAAAGTCATTCTTTTCGACCGTATACCTTGCACTCGCCGGAGTAAATGCCATCGCATTAACCTCGTATATCTACGACGCGCCTTACCGCTCGCTTCACCTTCTCGGCCCCAAAGAAGGACACGACTGGTACAACCTTCTCATCCACTGGCAGATGCTCGACTCCGCCGAAGACCTTTCGAACGTCGCATATTTCGGAGGACTCGCGGTCGGCTCCCTGGCAATCGCAGGAGGCATCGCCTGGGCGTTCTACGAGTACTTCCATCCAACCCCATTTCTTCTGAAGGATGATGAGACGAAACCCGTCGCGGAATCACGGGAGAGATGATCGAGGAGGAGACACAATACATTCATTTGAAATGAGACGACCAGTCTGGCGTGTCCAATCTCAATCCACTCTCACATGTCGTTGTCCATGATTGCCTCGAATTACACCGAATTGGTTGAACCGGACATCTCCTCGGTTCGCGACAGTCCGCTGATCAACAAGGACATCGCCCCCACGACGCTCGCGCAGCGCCGCTGGGGAATCTACAACATCGCCGCTTTGTGGATCTCCATGTCCGCCTGCATTCCGACGTACATGCTTTCGTCCTCCCTCATATCAGAAGGGATGAACTGGTACCAGGCGGTCATCACGGTATTCCTCGGCAACCTGATCGTTCTGATCCCGATGATTCTGAACGCTCACGCCGGTACGAAATACGGAATCCCATTCCCCGTTTATTGCCGAGCGGCGTTTGGGATCCGCGGCGCCAACGTTCCCGCGCTTCTTCGTGCGTTCGTGGCCTGCGGTTGGTTCGGCATTCAGGCGTGGATCGGCGGCTGGGCAATCTACAAGATTATCACAATCTTCATCCCGGCCTGGAATAATCTCCCTCCGTCGATCGCCGGCATCAACGTCGCACAGCTTTTATGTTTTTTGTTCTTCTGGGGCATTAACATGCTCGTGATTTACAAAGGGATCGACTCCATCCGCTTCCTGCTCGATATCAAAGCGCCGCTGCTCATCGCCCTGGGACTCGCCCTTCTCGCCTGGGCGTACAAACAGGCGGGCGGGTTCGGGCCAATGCTGTCACAGCCCTCACAATTCGTTGCCGGAGGTCCCAGAGAAGGACAGTTCTGGTCCGTCTTTTTTCCGTCGCTCACCGGGATGATCGGATTCTGGGCGACGCTCTCGCTGAATATTCCCGACTTCACCCGGTATTCGAAAACCCAGCGGGACCAAATGCTCGGCCAGGCGATCGGCCTCCCGACGACAATGGCCCTCTACTCATTCATCGGGGTCGCCGTCACATCCGCGACGATCGTGATTTACGGCGGCTTCCCCATTTGGGATCCGGTCGTCCTTATTACGCAATTTACCAACCCCCTCGTCCTGGCCATCTCGCTCTTCGCTCTCTGTCTCGCAACCCTCGCCACCAACCTGGCGGCAAACGTCGTCAGCCCGGCGAACGACTTCTCGAATCTCTGGCCGTCGAAGATTACGTTTCGCATTGGCGGCCTGATCACAGGAATCATCGGCATTCTCATCCAGCCGTGGAAGCTCGTCGCCGACCCGAGCGGCTACATCTTCACCTGGCTTGTGGGCTATTCGGCGCTTCTGGGGCCGATCGGCGGTATCCTCATCTGCGACTACTTCTTCATCCGGAAAACACGCCTCGAAGCGATTGACCTTTATCGTGCAGAAGGTCGCTACTCGTATCGGCGCGGGTTCAATCCGTCTGCACTGGTTGCGCTCGGCCTCGGAATCGTGCCGAACATTCCCGGCTTCCTCGGTACCGTGAAGGCCGTCTCAGCCGAAACGGTCGGCCCGTTCTTCATGGGACTCTACAGTTACGCCTGGTTTGTCGGCTTCGGTGTTGCGTTCTTCGTCTATGCCGTTCTGACGCGACGCGATCCGCGTTTGGACTCGGAGCGTCGCCTCTGACGGAAATCCCGTCGCTCACCCAGCGTACGCCCGGCCGTTCCACGTTCGTTCCCCCGTTGCCCGGGAGGGATGTTACTTACACGATGCTTCGTTCGGTCGTGCCGCCAGGGAAGCGAATGAATTCCCCGTATGATCGGGATTGACAATCGGGGTGTTTGAGCGGAATTGCGCGTGGAAATACTCCGCGCACCAGCTCATGACGAAGAAGGATACAAGAAGTGTCACGCACACCAGACGACGAGGGGTGAAGGTGAGGCGGCGTTCCCGGATCAATTCGTACGCGTACGCCGCGCCCATGATGAGAAGAGGGACGATGGGAAAGCGGTAGCGGCCGCCGGCATAGACAGCGAGATGGACCGCGAGCCAGAGGAGCACCGCTCCACCCGTGAACAGAGCCCCGGCGCGATCCTTCATGTCGAAGCAAATCAGGCCGAGTGTTGCAAGAAGGAGGGTGATGACGAAGGGGAGTTGGAAGAGCACGATGCTCAAGGCGGTCACGTCGGAGTATCTCGCGGCTTTCGACGGGTCGGGCGTGTGGAATACAACGGCGTCGAACGTCTGTTGTGCCATGTAATCGACCGCGATGAAGTGGGCGGATTTCTCGAGCATCAGAAACGCGTAGGCCGAAGGTTGGCGGCGAATGAATTCGATTCCCCGCTTGTATCCCTCATCCGACCTCTGCCACTCGTCGTGGAAGGCATCGAGGGGGTTATCGTCCCGCGGCATTGCATATCCGCCGTTCGCACCGTCGTGAGCGCCGATCCAAAAATTAATTCCCGCATTGCTCGTAAGGGAAAATCGTCCAAACGTCCTGTAGTTCCGGATGGCCCATGGGCAGAGAACGGCCGAAGCGACGAGGAGGATGATCGCGAGAGATCGCCAGAGGGGCTTCCTGTCCGTTCCCGACGACCAGTGCCGGGAACAATAAAGTGGGAGCGCGACGACCGCGGCCGGCTTGATGAGCAGGGAAAGTCCCAGCGTGAGTCCGAACACGATGTCCGAAGTGAGAGTGTTTTGTCCCCCCTGGGGGCGGACGATAAGCCAGATCATGAAAAGGAACAGCGTCGTAAAAATCGTTTCAGTCAGCAGGAACGTCGTGTACAGAATCTGAATGGGGAAGAACCCGAAGATGAGGAGAGCGAGGATGGCAACCTGTTCGGAAAACAGGAGGGACGCGATAAGAAACACGAGCCACGCAGAACAGGCGTCGGCGGCGGCCTGGACAATTTTCACAAATGCATGGGAGCTGCCGGACACCGAGTAAGAAACGGAGAGAAGATAGGGGTAGAGCGGAAGCCGATAAGCCGTCGGACTCCCGTCCACGGAATATCCGAGCCCTCCGGCAATCGACCTGCCCAGGAGGTCATAATCATGCGCGTCGGAGACGACGGGCGGAACAAATGTCAGGATGACGACCAGGCGGATGAGCAGTCCGGCGGCGAGGATGAGAAGAGCCCTTCGGCGCATGAGCGAACCTCAGAAAGGCCGAAGGTCCGGTGCGATGTGCTTCGATCCGACACCGCTCCCGCGCGACGAGATGAGGGACGCCGCGACATTTCTCATCGGTCGCCGGCTCACCGGGAACCCCTCACGGCGCACGCTAATGCTTTTTGACAGGGGGGATGATTCCGTGTAATTCCAGCTCGGGGGCAATCAGTTGGGATATTTCGCTCTTCACATCCTGGACGGAGCTGGGGTCGAGGACTTCGCCGATGCCGGACCAGATCAGCCGGCCGGTTTCGATGGCCGACCAGAGGTCGATCTGATGGCGGACGACTCGCGACGTATCCGTTGTCGGGCTGTGATACTCCCGGTCGTACGAGACGGAGTAACTGTTGCGCCAGGCATTATAGGCATAAACGGGGGTTCTCGTGGTGTAACCGGGTTCAGTGGAGGTCAGCGTCTGGGTGGGGAGTTTGGTGACGACCAGGACGGCGTCGAACTTCCCTTCCCGCAGGGCAGCGGAAACCTGCCCGGTGTCGGGAACATCCGTCGGGAACGTGCGATACGAAGGAGTGACGACGAGCGAATGCTTGGAAAGTTCATCTGCCAGCCCATCCTCCCAAATTCTTCGATGGATTGCGTTGCGCTTTACGGCAATCACCATGATCTTTGTCAGGGGGCCGCTCGTGAACGAGCGATCCCACCAAATGTTCGAGAGTCTCGAACTTTCGCACGATACGATAAGCGTGAGCGACACGATGGCGGCGAGCATGCCAAGGCGGATTTGAATACGTCCCATTCTCGTTCCTCCAGAGCGAATGCACCAAAATAAGAGAGTTTGTGTGAAGTCACCAGCGCAAAAAGATCATCATGCGGCAGACGCAGATGGAATCCCCCCTATTTCCGGGACGCCGGCAGCTAATTGCACTTCTGCCCGATTCCTCATAAATTCTTGATAACAAATGAATTAGAGGTGGAGCAATTCCGCGGATGCACGTCGTGATCACAAAGGTACCGCCAATTATTTTTTGCCGTTATGTTCCGGGCTGCCTTGCATTGATAATGAAGAGGATGGTAAACAGCGTAAGCAATTCATGAATACCTCCGGCAAACGACAACGCATGAATGTGAACGAACCGAACGAATTCAGAATTCTTCGCGTCGTTCGAGATTACAGTACAATTTCGCGCGTAGAGCTCGCGCAAATCCTGGGGTTGTCGAAAACGACCGTGAGTTGGCTCGTGGGGCGCCTGTTGCGGCATGGGTACTTGAAAAATGTCGGGGCCGGCAGCTCGACTGTGAAGGGAGGGCGAAAACGGCAACTGCTTCGCTTCAATCCTTCCGCACGGTACGTGATCGGGGTCGACATAAAATTACGGTCGACACAAATGGCAATCACCGACCTGAATGCGGCGATGGAGCAGCGGACGAGCATCGAATATCCGATTGGCAGCTCCCCCGATGTGGTATTGGGCGGGATCACAAGGGGATTGCGACAGTGGCGCACGATGAAACCGGAGTACTTTTCCAAGGCCGTCGGCATCGGCATTGGGATGCCGGGCGTCATCGACGAGGAGAAAGGGGTGGTGCGTGTCGCGGACGCGCTGAAAAGCTGGCGGGAGGTCAATCTTAAACGCTTTTTTGAGGACGAATTCGGCCTGCCGACGTTTGCGGAAAACGATGTGAAGGCCATGACCGTGGGAGAGTTCCTGTTCGGAGCAAGCAGATATATTCCGAATCAGGTGTGCCTGTTTGTGGGAGACGGCGTGGGCGCGGGGATTGTGGTAGAGGGGAGATTGATGCGAGGGGTAACATCGAGCGCCGGAGAGATCGGCTTCAACGAACTCGGTCACACGTTGAAAAGCAGCGGGGATTTCCCGCTCCTGATATCTGACCAGGAGGATCTTGGCGGTGTCGTTTCGGACCATCGATTCATCGAGGTGTATCAGCGGCACGGAGGTCAAAGAAAGATAAGCGACGCCGCCGAGATTGTGGACGCGGCCACGGCGGGCGAAGCCATTGCCATGAAGATCGTCGACGAGGCGGCTTCGCTGATCAGCATGGTCAGTATTCAATTGATCAATCTTCTGAATCCGGAAACGATCGTGCTTGCGGGAAAACTTGCGGGCTCCCCGAAGGTGGCGGCACTTGTGCAGGATCGCGTTCGGTTCGACGTCCTCTCGGCGCCGGCGGAAGCAGTGCAGATCGTCCCCGCCAAGCTGGGGAGTGATGGCGTGTTGCTCGGAGCAGTCGGCCTTGTCCTCTACGATCTATTCAAACCGTCGCGAACACAGCAAAATCGTCGTCAGCCGATACAAGCATCTCTCTTGATCGACGACAATTAGCTTTAGCATGAACGAGAGGAATTCTCTGTCGGGCGGCGAAATATTTCATCCCTTCCTTTGCGTAACCGCTCACCGCTGAACACCAAAATCGCATCCCAAAAATCCTGACGGCACTGGGACCCGTGTGAATCGACCTTTTCCTCAGAGGGACTGGCTCTGGCGGAGAGGCTGAAGTTGCCGGTTCATGGAAGCGCTTTCGCAAATTTGGTAAACGCCTCAATTTTTGTCTTGACACGGACGGGTTAAAATCATAACATCGATTAGTTGGTTCTGTCAACAAACTAATTAATTGTCTTCACCCAGCCCATTCTTGGGACGATCTGTTTCATGTAGAGTTAGTAAGTTAATCTTCCCAACCAATTAGAACTGATCGTCGTCAAATGAAGTCCCTCGTTCGCCAAAGAAAGCCAAGGCACGAGCGCATAACCCGGATCAATTCCAAGGTCGCCCGAGACATCAATCGCGCGATCATCCTCAACTCCGTTCGCCAGCATCAACCAATCTCCCGAACAAAAATCTCCGACATCACCCGATTGAACAAGAGCACCGTCTCTGATATCGTTGCAACCCTGATTGAAGAGCAATTGCTTGCAGAGTCCCCCGACCTCCGAAAAGCGATCGGCCGGAATCCCAGAAACCTCACTGTACGGCAAGGCCGTCATTTCGTGGGCGCCATCTCCCTAAACTCGCCGACGACGAGCATCGCCATCGTCGACATCGACGGCACGGTTCGCGCCCGCTCCGAGCTCTCCACGCAGTCCGACACGCCGAGGGATCTTATCGGCCGAAGCATGAAGAAATTGATGATGATGCGTGCCTCGGTCGGAACGCACCAATTCCGTGGAATCGGCGTGACGGTGGCCGGGATCGTCGATGCTTCACAGGCGCGCGTTGTTTATTCGATGAATCTGAATTGGGAGGGGGTAGACCTCGAAGCTCTGGTCCGCGAGCAACTCGCGGATGTCGAGATCGTGTCCGCAGAGAACGACGCCAAAGCGTCGGCTCTGGCAGAACTCCTGTTGGGGACGCACGACCTTCCTTCGAACGACCTGGTCTTCGTTTCGTTCGGCGTCGGTATCGGCGTCGGTGCAACGATCCATGGCCGGATCCTCAACGGATACTCCCACGCCGCGGGAGAGTTGGGTCACATGACACTTGTCGAGGGAGGGCGGCCGTGCGTCTGCGGAAGTCGTGGCTGTTGGGAAGCGTACGCGTCGGATGCCGCGATCATCGACAGCTATCTTTCCCGAAAGGGGAAAGCACCAGGCCGTCCTGCGCCAACGACGATTGAGGACGTTCTTCGTGCATCGAACAACGGAGAGGCGGAAGCCCGGGAAACGTTGTCCGAAGCTGCGCACTACGCAGGGATCGGCATCGCGAACCTCGTAAAAGCGTTTGACCCCGAAGCCGTCATCGTCGCGGGGACGCCGAAGCTCGCATGGGATATCTTCCGTCCCGTCATCGCCCAGAGTGTGGAGAAAAATACGAGATTGCGCCACCATACACCGGCCCAGGTTCTCCCGAGCTCGCTGACCGAGATTCCATCGCTCCTCGGGGCTGCATCCCTCATCATCGGGTACGTGTTCACCGACTATCGCATTGCAGTCTGAAAGAACGCCTATGTCACGAATGAATGACAAGCGACCCAACATGGAAAACCGCGGAGGCATCGGCCCGCGCAGCCGGAGCATGTGCGGTGGAGTATTGATGTTGATTCTTTGTGCGACGCTCTGTGCCGTCGCCGGTGCAAAAGCGGGGTCGAACCCCACGATCTCGGGACGCGTCCGGGATGCGGTGTCCGGAGAGCCGCTCTTTTCCGCCGCTGTGCAGCTGGAGGGGACGAGTTTTGGCATGGCGACGGACGAAGAAGGAAAGTATGCGATTCGCGACGTCCCGCCGGGTTCCTACACCATTCGGTTCGCGTATGTGGGCTACAAGACCCTTGAGCTCCCGACCGAAGTCAAGGCGGGGGCCGATGTATCCCTGGACGTCAAGCTCGACCCCGTCGCGATCGAAGGACAGGAAGTGATCGTGACCGCACAGGCAAAGGGGCAAAAGGAGGCGATCAACGAACAGCTTGCTTCGGACCGGATCGTCAATGTCGTTTCGGCTGCGCGCATCCAGGAACTCCCCGATGCGAACGCGGCGGAAGCGGTCGGCCGTCTCCCGGGAATTTTTGTCCTCCGCAACGGCGGTGAAGGGACAGAAGTGGTGGTCCGGGGATTACAGCCGAAATACAACGCGATCATGGTCGACGGTGTTCGGATGACGTCGTCGGGGGAGAGTGACCGGAGCTCCGACCTCAGTATGATCTCCCCGTACATGCTCGAGGGGATCGAAGTTTCAAAGACCGTGACAGCCGACCAGGATGGAGACGTGCTCGGCGGAACGGTGAACTTCAAGTTACGCGAAGCCGGCGCCGGACGCGAGGGGGCCGCGGGGCTTGGGTTCAGTGTTCTCGCGGAAGGGGGATACACCGGACTTTCCGACGCAAGCCTGCCGTACAACAACTACAAGTACGTCGGAAGCGTGGAAGGACGACTCTTTGACGATCAGTCTCTTGGCATCTTCGCACAGGCGGACCTTGAGAGGCGCAATCTCTCATCGAACGAATACGGCGGCTCATTTGACCACCCGGGGGACTACGTCAACTTCATCACGAAAGGGTTGAACCTCAACGACATCTCGCGGGATCGCCAGCGCACGAACGGCACGCTCCTGCTGGATTATCGAATTCCCGACGGGAAAATCACGTTCATGAATTTTGGCAGCGGGGGGACAACAAATATCCAGAATCGCGGAGAATTTCTCGACGTTGCGGATAATCTCCACCAGTACTCTCTGGCCTATTCGAGAAGCACGACGAACATCCTGACGAATGCATTGACGGTCGACCAGCAGCTCGACCCTCTTCATATCAATGCAAAGTTTTCGCATGCCTATACCGAGACAAAGAACCCGGGCGATTGGACCGTGGGGTTTCAACAGGCGTCCGCGGGGTTCAATCAGTACACGAATGTCATCAATCTCAATCCGAGGTATGTCGCCCAGGCGGCAAACGACGATACCAATGCCACGTATCTTGGCTCCCTTGTGAGCTCGAGCAGCTTCTCGCGGGAGCGGGCTTTCGCGGGGTCTCTGGACCTCGAGACGAATGTCAACCTGTGGGATGTCGCCAATGCCACGCTTAAGGCGGGCGGAAAGTATCGCTATCAGACGCGCTCATACATTTACGACCAGTTCAGCGGCCAGGGACTTGGTCTCGCAAGCGCGCGGTACGTCGACAACCTCATCGCAACACACTTTCCATCGACGGCTCCGTACGCGGGGACGACAAGCATCCCGATCACCCCGTTTGTGGACCCGCATTTCAGCTACGGAAAATTCCTGAACGGCGATTTTCCCATGGTCCTTCCGCTCGACTTTCCCATGGTCGCCGATATGGCGAACTACGTTCGGAACAGCGCGGATTTGATCGCCCAGAATGATGCGATCGCGTATTTCCATTCCGATTATTCGTCGACCACGAACAACTACAGCGGGCACGAGAATCAGGGGGCGGGTTACGTCATGGCAACCCTCGCTCTCGGATCGGACATTACGATCATCCCGGGGATTCGCTACCAGGACCTCCGGACAAGCTACACGGCTCCACGCGGATACCAGACGACGGCATCGGCCACCGGCGGCGCCTACTCGCATTACGATACCACGATCACGGTCGACCACCCGTATTGGCTTCCCGATGTCTCCCTCCGCTACAAACCGCTTTCCTGGTTCGACGTCCGACTCTCCTACTCGAACACCCTCGCATACCCGGACTACATTGCCATCGTGCCGCGCATCGATGTCTCAACCGGGAACGCGATATCGTGGAACAATACGAATCTCGTTCCTTCCCGGTCCCGCAACTACGATGTCTATCTCTCCTTCTACGAGAACAGCATCGGACTGTTCACGGTGGGGGGATTCTTCAAGCAGATCGACAACCTCATCTACCAATGGACATTCAACGTGAGCGACACGGCGGCGCTCGCATATCTTCCCCCGGGTCCGGTTTCTTCACCGCCGAACGGCGTTTACAGCATTGCGACGTATGTGAACGATCCCTACAAGGTGAACGATTGGGGTCTTGAAGCAGATTGGCAGACGCACTTCTGGTACCTTCCGCATCCGTTCGACGGGCTCGTCCTGAATATCAACTACACGCACACGTACTCCAAGGCGCAATATCCTTACACGAATACGGAAAGAAACGGCCGCCAATTGATTTACGTCGATACGTCATTTACCGACCGCCTCCTTGACCAGCCGAATGACATCGTGAACTTTTCGGTCGGATACGATTTTGAAGGATTCTCTATACGCGCGTCGATGCTGTACCAGGCAGATATTTTCACCGGCCCCAATTACTGGCCGCAGTTGCGGACGACCACCTCAAGCTATCGGCGCTGGGACATCTCGGTCAAGCAGAAGCTTCCGTGGACCGGACTCCAGGTGTACGGCGACATCAATAATATAAACGGCGCCAGGGACGCCAGCGTGATCCCCGCCGGATACCCGCAGTCGGAGCAACTGTACGGTTTGTCCGGCGACCTGGGGCTGCGGCTGGAGTTCTGACCGATCGTCGACGCATGGAATAATTCCCAAGATGAAGCGAATCTAATCAACGATATCCATGAACCGATCCATCGGAGAAACGCGGAAGGGAGGTGATCCGGAGCAGTTCGAGTGGAAGTACAGAGTGTGGTAATGTATCCGAACATCAATCATCCACAGGAGAGATATCATGAAACACGTATTCACCGCAGCAATTCTCATCGCGATCGCGGCAATCGCCCTCGCGCCGGGAAGAATGCTCGCATCCGGCGATACGCTGCTCGTTTATGCGAAGGGTCCGACCATCGACGTGGTAATCGGTGGAGACACCCTTTCGAACGGAACGCGGTCGCACCATTTCTACAAACTGGTGTCCACCGACACCACCTACATCTTTGACGCGACCATCACGTCGAAGGAAAACTTCACCCTCTGGGGCGTTCCGGCCGCGGGAACGGGAAAACTCCCGTGCATTCAACCGGACGTTCTCGGAGATGCCTCCATCCCCGGCGTATTTACGACCTTTACGGGGACTCACACAAGCGTCCTGTTCAAGAATCTGTATCTCCTCGGCATCGCGATCAACAACGTCGTGAACTACGGTTCGGGACAGGCGGTGCAGGTATCGGGCGACAGCATCCGTTTCGCGGCCGATAATGTCGTGTTCGAGCAGTGGTCACAGTTCGCGATTGGCTATGACGGGAACTGGGACAAGTTCTTCATCACGAACTGCAAGTTCCGAAATATGACGACCCAGCCAAACCAGTGGTACGTGGGAGAAGTCATCCGGAACGAGAACTATAACGGCAAGTTCCCGACGGACACCCTCCTCATGAAGTACAACACGATGCTCTGCGTGAGCGGGTATGCGGCATGCCCGGTGACAACGGCGCTCGTGAACTACTTCGACTTCTCGCACAATAGCATCGTCTACACCTTTAAGAATCCTTTCTTTATCTTCAATCTCACGACGGCCAAGATCGACAACAATATCTTCTACGGTGCCTGGGCAGGCGGTATCAACAAGACCGAATACCCGTGGTGGGACCAGCTCTGGTCGCCCGCGGTCGGCTCGATCATCGATTTCGACTGGCTCGATTCGGCAAAGGTTGTTGCCTGGAAGCCGGGATTACCGAAAGTGACGAACGGGCTTGTTGACACAGCGGCGGAAAAACTCCGCGTCGTGGAAGTGAAGAACAACTTCTACTTCTGGCCCACGGCGTTGACGAACTTCTGGACGACCTGGGACGACACTGCGCACGTCGACTCGATCTACACCGTGACCTGGATGAACGCGCGGACGACGAACATGTTTACCGACCATACAACCTGGCCCGGGTTCACCCAATCCGGAAATCAGAACCTTGACCCCGGATACGGAGCGTCGATCACCGGCGCCCTGAATGCCGGAGCGGGGAATGTGAACGGCGTCGGCCTGCTGAACTGGTTCACGCAGGTGAGAAGCGGTCTGGGTACGACGCAAGTGTACGGCTACGATCTCACTCAGGTCTCGAACGCCGCGAACTGGACGCCGACCTGGCCCCTGCCGGAAGCGAACGACATGAAGTATTCGAACACGACGGTCAAGAACGGCGCCACGGACGGACTTCCGATTGGCGACCCCTTCTGGTTCAACGGTCTGACCGGAGTCGAAACCCCGCATCAGACGGTCATTCCGGCGGAATTCTCTCTCTCCCCGGCATATCCGAATCCGTTTAATCCGAGCACGAACATTCGCTACACGCTGAACGCTTCGGGCGCCACGACACTCAAGGTCTATAACGTCCTGGGTCAGCTCGTGAAGACGATCGTCAACGGCGAAAGCCAGGCGGCGGGCACGTACACCGTGAAGGTCGACATGTCCAACCTCGCGAGCGGGGTCTATCTCTATTCGCTGGAACAAAGCGGAAAGCGCCTCACGCAAAAAATGATGCTGCTGAAGTGATGTTCCACTGATTTCACTGAATGGGAGGCACCATGACGGTGCCTCCTGTTCTTGTACGCAGGAGCGATACTGCGAAACAAGGGAGGCAGTGATGTCGCAGGAATTGCGGACGATGTGCGTTCATGCTCTGAGGTGGTGGAAACCCTGCAGGATATGGAAGGGGAGATTCTGTGCGCTCTCGGTTCTTGCCTTGCTCGGAGTACCCGTTCCGGCGCAATACCGCGTCGCCGGATACTATCCGATGTGGAACAAATCCTTTTTACCCCCCGGCGGAATAAATTACTCCGCGGTCACACATATTTTTCACGCGTTCGACTGGCCTAATGCCGACGGGTCGATCGCAAGCGGCGAGTCGGGTGTCGATACTGCTCTCATCAACACCACACACCGGGCTTCCCGAAAGATCGTTTTGTCGCTCGGCGGGGCGGGAGCCACACAAGCGGCGAACTTTGCCACGGTCGCAGCGGACTCGAACCTTCGGAAGGCATTCGCCGCGAACGTCGTTTCGTGGATCACTTTCCGTCACTACGACGGAGTCGATCTCGACTGGGAAGGCCCTGCAAATGCCGCGGACAAAGCAAACGAAGTAAGTCTCGTGAAACAACTGCGTGCCGCTCTCCAAGCCGCAGATTCATCCCTGCTTCTGACGATGGCTGTGGGGGCGTCCCCCTGGTCCGGCCAGTGGCGGGATTATTCAACTCTCGAGCAGTATGTCGATTGGTTCAACGCGATGGAATACGATTTTCATGGCAGCTGGAGCTCCCTGGCGGGACACAACGCCCCCCTGTACGCCGGCACCGATCCGCTGACTGACCCCGATTATTACTCCATCGATCTGAGCTATCAGTACCTTGTCGGGACACGAGGTATATCCAAGAGCAAAATACTCCTCGGCATGCCGTTCTACGGCAAGTCCTTCGGAACGTCGGTCCTCTATTCGAGCTACACGGGCGAACAAGACCTTGCCTACCGGGATATTCTAAGCAGTGTAGGTTCTGGGGTGTGGGTATATACCTGGGATGCGGGATCCAGCGCGCCTCTGTATGTCTCCGACCGGCCGGCGAGGATTATCACGCTCGATGACTCTCTGTCGATTGCGCTCAAATGCCAGTATGCGAAGACCAACGGTCTGGCGGGAGTCATGATCTGGGAAATAACGCAGGATGTGGTCGGGTCATCTCAACCCCTCATGGATGTCGTCTGTTCCCAGATGTTCGGAACATCGTCCATAGACCTTGCTCCGTTGCCGGCGGCGCCGGTGTCGTATGCGCTCGAACGAAACTTCCCCAATCCCTTCAATCCGTCGACGACCATCCGATTTACGATTCCCATCTCCGCCCACGTGACCATCCGTGTCTTCGACATCCTGGGCCGTGAGGTCGCAACCCTTCTGGATGCGGAGAAAGGGGCCGGCTCGTGGTCGGTCCTTTTTGATGCAACGTCCCGGCGAATTGCCAGCGGCGTGTACTACTACCGGATGGACGCAGGCGGGTTTGTGGCGACGGGAAAGATGATACTGACCCGATGAGTAACATGGGACGATGATAGCGCCCGAAAAACCGGTACTTCGCAATCCTGCCCTCTGGGTGCCCACGCTCTATACGGCCGAAGGTCTGCCTTTCGTTGTCGTCAATGTCGTGTCGGTGCTGATGTATAAGAGTCTCGGTTTGAGCGATGCGCGGATCGCCTTTTTCACCAGCATCGTCACCATCCCCTGGGCTTTGAAGCCCATCTGGGGGCCGCTGTTGGAAATGTTCAAGACCAAAAAGTATTTCGTCCTCATGACGCAATTCCTCGGGGGAATTTCGTTTGGTTTGCTCGCGCTTTCGCTCCATCTCCCCGACTATTTTACGTGGAGCATCGTCTTGTTTGGCCTTGTCGCAATCAATTCGGCAGTGCATGACACTGCGGCGGACGGCGTCTACATCACCGTTCTGTCGGACCAGCAGCAAGCCCGGTACGTCGGATGGCAGGGAGCATTCTACAACGTCGGTAAAGTCCTCTCCCAGGGAGCGTTCGTCTACCTTGCCGGCAGACTGGAGAAGAGCTACGGCGTGGTCATCGCGTGGACGATCGTCATGGCGAGCTTCGGTTGCATCCTTGTGCTCCTGAGCGCGTACCACTGGCGGTTCCTTCCATCGGGGGGACGGTCGGGTGGAGTCAAATCGTTTCGGGAATCGATGTCCATCTTCTGGGATGTCGTTCGGACTTTTTTCGGAAAGAAATATATCGCGTGGGCGATCATGTTTCTCGTGTTCTACCGGTTTGCGGAGGGGCAGGCGATCAAGATTGTGCCGCTCTTCATGCGTGCCTCGCGCGACATCGGCGGGTTGGGGCTCTCGACGGAGGATGTCGGACTCTTGTACGGCTTTTTCCCGCCCCTCGCATTCATTCTCGGCTCGATTCTCTCGGGCTACTACACCGCGAACCGCGGCCTGCGGAAAGCCCTCATCGTCCTCTGCGCATTTTTTAACATCCCGTTCGCCGTCTACGCGTATCTCGCCATCGCCCAGCCGACGAGTTTTCCGCTGACCTCCATCCTCGTCGTGTGTGAGTACTTTGGATACGGGTTCGGCTTCGTCGGCCTGACGCTTTTCATGATGCAGCAAATCGCACCCGGCCGGTACAAGATGGCGCATTACGCGTTCGCCACATCTCTCATGCAGCTGGGATTTCTTCTCCCGTCGATGATCAGCGGATATGTGAGTGATTTTCTGGGCTACAAGGAGTTTTTCATCTGGATCATGTTGGCAACCATCCCGTCGTTTCTGATCACCTGGCTCGTGCCGTTCCGTCCCATCGAACAGAGCGCGCAAGGAGGCACTCCGTGAATTCTCTCCTGCGACCTGTACGACTCCTGGTTTTCCCCTCTCTGGCGTTGCTGGCAGTGGCTGCCCCTGCACAGGAGAGACACGTGATCGCCTATTTCCCGTCATGGAAATGGAATGCCTCGTCAGGCATGACGACGGTGAAACAAATTCCCTTCAGTAAAGTCACGGATGTCAATTACGCGTTTTTCTTCCCGAGACCGGACGGAAGTCTCTGCGGCCGCGACACCAGCGGTGATGCGGTATACCTCGGAGGCGGGCCCGGCGGCGCGGAGTCCCTTGTCGAAGCGGCTCATCGGCAAAACGTCAGAGTGTTTCTCTCCATCGGCGGCTGGGACGATTCCGGGAATTTTCCGGAGGTTGCCTCCAGCCCCGCCACGCGCTCACGGTTTGCATCGGCCTGCGCGAAGGAGATTCGCCAACACGGTTTCGACGGCATCGACATCGATTGGGAATTCCCCTGCTATGCGGAGCACCGGGGGACGCCCGCGGATAAACAAAACTGCACGGCACTTTTTCAGGCCCTGCGGGATACGCTCGATCAGCTTGGCCGAATGGACGGCCGCCCCTATCAACTGAGCGCCGCGCTCCCTGCGGGCCCGGTGTTCACCGCAAGTTTTGAAATGGAAAAAATTTCCGTCCTGCTCGACATGCTGAATATCATGACGTACGATTTCAACGGCCCGTGGGATCCCCTGAGCGGACACAACGCACCCCTGTTCGCCGGTCCGGGGGCCGATTCGACGAGAAGCGTGGACGCAGCGTTCCGCATGTACACCGGACAATTCCACGTCAACCCGGCGAAGCTCAACCTCGGCGTTCCATTTTACGGTCATGCCTACGCGGCATGCAAAGGCCCGGGCGAGCCGCATGGAGGCGAGGAGCATCTGCACTTTTCTTCCCAGGGAGCGTTCTATGCCGACATTGTCCGCTTGAGCGGCCAGTTTGAAAAGAAATGGGACGAGGCGGCGAAAGTCCCTTATATGATTCAACCTGCATGGAACGTCTTCGTGTCGTACGACGATTCGCAGTCCGTCTCGCTCAAAGCGAAGTACGCAGCGGAGCACGGCGCGTGCGGTCTGGTCATCTGGGAGCTCACGGGCGACTTCCTGCCGTCCGGGGCAACGCCGCTGCTTGACGCGATCGTGGCAGAATTTCGAAACCAACGGTAGTGACACCATGGAATTGACAGAGACAAGAAAAGGAAGAAGAACGAAGGAACCCGGCGGAGTGAATCAACGCACGGGGGATGATGCATCCCGGTACGGCTACTTCGACGACGAGCACCGGGAATACGTCGTCGACCGATGCAACGTTCCTGTTTCCTGGACGAATTACATCGGCGTGAAGGATCTATGCGTCGTGCTTTCCCACAACGCCGGAGGTTACGCCTTCTATCAGTCGGCGGAGCATCACCGGGTGACCCGATTCCGGCAGAACGGAGTTCCGCTGGATCGGCCGGGCCACTATGTCTACGTCCGGGACGATGAGACGGGAGAATTCTGGTCCCTCTCCTGGCAGCCCGTCGGAAAGGATCTATCCGAAGCGCGGTACGAATGCCGGCATGGGTTGTCGTATTCGAAATTCTCGGCGGAGTATCAGGGAATTGCCGGTGAACAGCTCGTCTTCATTCCCGTTGCCGACGACGTGGAACTGTGGGATGTCCGCGTGACAAACAAAAGCGGCAGGCCCCGCCGTCTGTCCCTTTTCACCTATTGCGAGTTCTCGTTTCACCACATCGAGATCGACAATCAAAACCTCCAGATGTCCCTGTACGCGAGCGGATCGAATTTTGCCGACGGGATCATTGAGTACGACTTTTTTTACGAACCGTGGACGTATCATTACTTCACGTCGAACGTCAACCCCGATTCCTACGATTGCGTTCGCGATGCCTTCATAGGCCCATACCGGACGGAGACGAACCCCCTTGCCGTTGAGCGGGGATTGTGCTCTGGTTCGTCGGAGTTGGGGGGGAACCATTGCGGCTCTCTCCACAAGCGATTGGTTCTCCAGCCGGGTGAAGAACAACGTGTGGTCTTCATGATGGGTGTGGGGGACAGGAAGGCCGGCGCAAAGATGCGGTCGAAGTATGGCGATGTGGCGGCTGTCGACCGGGCGTTTGCCGGGCTGCGCGATTACTGGGAGAAGAAGCTCTCCGTCCTGCAGGTCCGCACCCCGAGCAATGGACTCAACTCAATGATCAATACGTGGACTCCGTACCAGGCGGAGACGTGCGTCGTCTGGTCCCGGTTTGCGTCATTCATAGAAGTGGGGGGACGAACGGGACTCGGCTATCGTGACACCTCGCAGGATGTCATGGCGGTTCCCCACACGAACCCGGCGAAGTGCAGGGAACGGATGGTCGAACTTCTCCACGGACAGGTGAGCAAGGGATACGGGCTCCACCTTTTTGACCCGGATGTCTTCAAACCTCGCGACGAAAAATTGCCCGGCGTGCGTCTGCCGACTGTTGTACCGACGCCGCAGGCATCGGACATTGTTCACGGGATGGAAGATGTCTGCTCGGACGATGCCCTCTGGATTGTCGGATCAGTGTGTGAATACGTCAAGGAGACGGGAGACGCAGGGTTCTTCGACCTGACCGTTCCATTCGCCGATGCCGGTGAAGCAACCGTGTACGAGCACCTCAAACGATCTCTTGAATTCTCCGCGGAACAGGTGGGGGCGAACGGAATCTGTCTCGGACTCCGGGCCGATTGGAACGACTGCCTGAACCTGGGCGGAGGTCAGAGCGCCATGGTATCGTTCATGCACTACTGGGCCCTTCAGGAATTCGCCGATGCCGCCTCGTTTCTCGGACGGAGTGCGGATGTGGCGCGCTACCTCGGGATGGCGGAACGTGTCCGTGACGCGTGCGAGCGGGAATTATGGGACGGGGATTGGTACATCCGGGGCGTCACGAAGCGCGGCACGAGGATCGGTTCGAAAAAGAACGATGAAGGGAAGATATTCCTTGAAAGCAACAGCTGGGCGGTCATGTCCGGAGCTGCTTCGGAAGAGCGGGGGAAGAAAGCGATGGATGCCGTCCATCGGCACCTCGCCTCGCCCTACGGGATTCATCTCGTCTGGCCGACGTACACCAGGCCCAACGACGACATCGGATATGTCACGCGCGTGTACCGCGGCGTCAAGGAAAACGGTTCGATTTTCAGTCACCCCAACCCGTGGGCCGTCATCGGCGAATGCCGGCTGGGGAGGGGAGCTCTCGCGATGAAACTGTATGACGCGTTGTTGCCCTACCATCAGAACGACAACATTCATGTCCGCCAGGCGGAACCCTATTCTTATTGCCAGTTCATTATGGGGAAGGATCATACCGCCTACGGCCGGGCACGGCATCCCTGGTTGACAGGCAGTGCGGGATGGAATTATACGGCGGCGACAAAATACATTCTGGGTATTCGGGCCGCGTACGACGGTTTGATCATCGACCCATGCATTCCACCGGAGTGGAAGGAGTTTGAGGTGACGAGACGCTGGCGCGGCGCAACGTACCGGATTCGAGTCTCGAACCCGCGCGGCGTGGAAAAAGGCGTCAAGGAGATGTGGGTCGACGGCGAGCAAATGACCGGGAGAATTCCTCCGCGCAAACCCGGAGCCGAGGTGGAGGTGCGCGTCACGATGGGTTGAATAACCCGGAGAGCTTCATCATCCCCCTTTCATCATCTCCGGATCAATCCACGCGACGACAGGGTGCCCACTGTCCTTTCCCGCCTGAACCTCTCATCGTTTCAGCCCCCGACACCGAGGGGCGCCGTTCTGATCCCCGATTGACCGATTTGGATAACCTCGGACGTCGCGTATCGTTATTTCCCTGTTGGTACCCTTGAAGATTGTTGGAAGCCCGGTTTGCTGTCCAGCAGAGCGAGCCAGTTTCCTCATGCCCAACCGGGATGACGAAAATTCACTCCTGTCCCGGACACGAGGGAATGGATGGAGATTCGGCATCCGTCGTCAAGCCAAATCCAAACGGGAAGAGGGGTGATTCACACCCGGTGCGGGGTGGCGATTCGAATCCGGTCGGAAGTTGATTGTTCGAGCGCGGCCAGGCGTAAGGAAGCTTGCCGGAGAACTGGACGTCGCCGAAGAGGGCATCGGTGATTCCCTCCCCTTCGGTGCCCGGAAGCCAAGCCGCCACCAGCGCGTCGATTTTTCCCAACTCCCTTGTCACGACGAGGGGCCGTCCGGATAAAATCAAGACGACGACTTTTCCCCCCGCCTGATTTGCCTTCTCGATCAGCGCACGATCCTCAAGCGACAGCGAGAGGTCGGCGCGGTCTCCGAGGCCTTCGGCATACGGCTCTTCCCCGACGACGACAAGGGAAATGCCGGGGCGCTTCGCGCTTCCGTCCTTCCCTCGGGCCTCCGCGAACTCGCCGGTTCGGTCGAACCGCACGACGGTCTTCGGAGAAACGGCCCGCCGCACCGCCTCTAAGATGCTTGTTCCCGGCATGATGTTTCCCGTTCTCCCCTGCCACGAAACAGTCCATCCGCCGCACATCATTCCAATATCATCCCCCCCTTTTCCCGATACGTCGATCGACGCGACATCTTTTTTAAGCGGCAGCGTCTTTCCCTTGTTCAGCAAAAGGACGAGAGACTGTCGAACGGCTTCGCGCGCAAGCGATCGGTGTTCTGAAGAGCCGAAGAATCTGAAAGCATCGGCGTCCGTTTTTGGATGATCGAATAATCCCATTTCAAACTTCACGCGCAGGATCCGGCGGGCCGCGTCGTCAATCCGGGCCTTCGGTATTCTCCCGTCGGAGACAGCCCGGGATGCGGTCGCAATGAAGTGCTTGTAATCATCCGGCACCATCGACATATCGAGTCCGGCGTTGACCGAGAGAGTGACCGCGGAGTCGTACGAGGCAGCCACCTGGTTCATGCCGGCCCAGTCCGATATCAGGAAGCCGTCAAACCCCATCTCCCCTTTGAGCACGTCCGTGAGCCAGTATTTCTGGGCGTGCATTTTTGTCCCGTTCCAGCTGTTGTAGGAAACCATGATGCATTGTGCTCCCGCCGAAATGGCGGATTGATAGGGAGGGAGAAAAACACGGCGAATGAAAGACTCGTCCGAGCGCATGTCGCCCTGGTCGAGCAGGAATGCATGGTGCATGACGTTCTGCTTCGATGACTCCCACACGGTTCCGCCGTCGCCGATGAAATGCTTCGGCGTCGCAAGAACGGACAAAGAATCCCGGAGCCCGGCTCCTTGCATGCCGCGGACATATGCCGCCGCGAGACGTTCCACGAGCCCGCTGTTCTCAGAAAATGCCTCGTACGTCCGGCCCCAGCGGATATCCTGCGGAACCGCAACCACAGGCCCAAAATCCCATCGAATGCCGGTTGCAACTAATTCCTCGGCCGTGGCGCGCGCTATTCTCCGGACTAGCGCGGAATCATGCGTCGCTCCCAGTCCGATGTTGTGCGGAAAGATCGTCGCTCCGTGGACGTGACCGTGGCCGTGAACTGCGTCGATGCCGAACAAGAGGGGAATCCCCAGTCGCGACTTTAACGCATACGATTGCAGTCGGTCCACGGCCGACTTCCACGCTTCCGGGGAGTTGTCTCCCGGATAGCCGTCTCCTCCGCTGAGCAGTGACCCGATCGTCATGGCTGAAATGTCGTCCACGTCGATGGAATGAAACTCGACCTGCGTCATTTGTCCGACCTTTTCGGCGAGTGTCATGCGGCTGAGAAGGTCGTCGACCCTCCGCTCGACAGCGAGAGACGGATTCCGATAGGGGAGCAGGGGGCTTTCTACCGGAGAAATGGTTTGGGCCGCCAAAGACATGATGATCAACGGCGTCACAAATCCTGCGCCAAGAGTGCGACGAAGAAGTTGAGGGAAGAGGTCGGTACTGGTCGGATGCGAACGAGTTGAAGCGCTCATACGATCCCTCTCAAAATCGAGATGGGCAATTCATCTTCAGCTTCCGGTCGTCACGTGCGATACATGAACACCGCGACGAGAATCGCGAGTGCGATTCGGTAGTATCCGAACGGGATGAAGTCGTGTTTGCGAATATAGTTCATGAGGAATGCGACGACGCCCCATGCAACGAAGAACGCGGCGGCAAATCCCGTCGCGAGCACGACCCATTCCGGACCCGTGACGGCAGAGCCATGTTTCAGGAGCGAGTAGCCGGAAGCCGCGACCATCGTCGGGATCGCCAGGAAGAACGAGAACTCCGCTGCAACGGTGCGTGAAGCGCCCAGCAGCATTGCCCCGACAATCGTTGCCGCCGACCGTGAAGTCCCCGGAATCATCGCGAGGCATTGAATAAATCCTATCGAGACAACGGTGGAATACTTCAGCGAGCCGACGCTCTGTATCCGAGCCGTTGTGCGGCGTTTTTCCGCCACGATAATGAGAATGCCTCCCGCAAAGAGCGCCAGCATGACGGTCAGAGGGTTGAACAACGACTCTTCGATTTTCCGCCCCAGCGATGCGCCGATAACGATCGCGGGGAGCACACCGACGATCGCCTTCTTCCAGATATCCCAGATGTCCCGCCTTGAATCCGGCGTCACCGATTTTCCGAACGGATATAAGCGCTTCCAGAAGTAGACGATGATGGAGAGGATCGCGCCCAGCTGAATGACGATGTCGAACATCTTCGTGAATTCGCCGGTGAAGCTCACAAATCGGTTGACGAGGATGAGGTGCCCCGTGCTGCTGATAGGCAGGAATTCCGTTATTCCCTCGACAACTCCGAGGATCAGCGCCTTGATTATTTCGCCCATAATAAATTTCCCCGTCGTGGGAGGGAGTGGTCAGAAAATCACGCGTTGTTCGCCGACGTCGAGAACCAGGACCCGGTCCGCAACGCCTTCCGACCTGGCCGCTTCGCGGAGTTCCGCAATCTGAGCCGCCGGATTCGGGCTCGTACCGTAATACATCGTCCCGAAATGTATCGGAACCATCATCTTTGCGCCGAGATCCTCGAGAATCTTCACGGCTCCGCGGGGGTTCACGTGCACCCGTGAACCAACACCGAATCCCGACCCGGGAGCGATGGGTATGAGCGCAAGGTCGATTTTGAAACGCCGGCCGATTTCCTTGAAAATCTCGGTATTGTATCCCGTGTCTCCTGCAAAGTAGACGGTGATTCCCTCATATTCCAGAACGTATCCCGTGTAACCCCGTTCTCCCGTCCATAAGATGTCGATGCCGTATCGACCGTTAAAATGCTGGGCCGGCACCGCGGTGATTTTGATTCCGTCATGCTCGATGGACTCCCAGGGTTTGAGCGCGACGGTTTCGGCGAACCCAAACTCGGGCGTGTACTCCTGCATTCCGTCCGCGATGACAAGGATGCCCTCCTTGGGGAGTTCGTCGAGACTGCCGAAGCTGAGATGGTCGAAGTGCATGTGGGAGACGATCGTGCAGTCGACCCGCGCGAGGACCGCCGGATCGATTCCCGGCATGACAAACCTCTTAACTAAGAGCCCGATCGATTTTGTAAACAGAGGGTCGGTGACGATGATCTTATCGTGGATCTGGATGAGGACGGTGGCGTGCCCGATCCAGGATATTGCAAGATGAACGTTCGGAAGGATGGGTGTGACGATTTTCCCGGGCGAATCAGGAATGTCCTCGCCGATACGGGAGAACGACTGTGTTAACGTGCGGGTGATGTACGAATTGCATGCCGAGAGCTGAATGCCCAGCAGTGCCGACAGCACCATCGTCGCCGGTCTCTTCACGACTGAAGGTACGAAAATCGGATTGGCCGTTCAATGGCCGGACGGTTCGTGTGCAACGATTGCAGGAAGACCCGAAGCCGTGACCCCTACGGCCTTGTGCGTTGGAAGATCTGGATGAGGTTGTGCTCAGGATCCTCGACGGTAAAGAATCTGAACCCCGAGCTTGTATCGGCAACGGGTGAACCGCGGAATCGGACATTTCGCCGGTGCAGATACGATGCGACGGAATCGATATTGTCGACGAGGATGGCGAACTTGAAGAACCCCTGAAGCCGTGCCGCGTCGTTTGAGTCCGGCAGAATGCTTGTTCGCGAAAGGGAACCGGGAGTAGAAACCAGTTCCAGGGCGATGCGATTAAGTTCGATAACGCGCACGGATGACCGGCCCGGCAAATCCAGGGACTTGAGCGTCCGAAATCCGAACGTATCCTCGTACCATTGGCATTCGACCGCGAGGTTCTCGACCGAGAGGGCTGTGAGGAAGGGGCGCGCTGATTGAAAGACCTGCGACGCTTCCTGCTGACACAACAGGAGCGACGGGACGGCGCATTGGAGGAGGAGCCACGCGAACTTCTTCATATAGATTCAGGCTGATTTGAGGGTTGGGTGAATACGATCGTTTGTCGGTAAAGGAAGTCGAATCTGACGATGATGTGACAGATGAATTAAGTACATCGGTCTGCTCATTTTGATGCAACCACTCGTGCCGCCGAAATTACGGCCTGAGGGAGGGATGACTATATGTGCGTTAAATTCCGATGCAAGTGTACTCGCATGAATTTTTCACTTTACTCTCCGCAGCGGAATTTCGGATCGTGTGGAGCTGGTCTCATAGGTGCGTTTTGCGCTAAAAGCGCATCCGCCTCCGGCGGAAATTTCGGCGCTGGTTTCTCTTTGTGGCACTTTCTCTTTGCGCAAAGAGAAAGTGCCAATGCGGCGTAGGAACTGGTGGTTTTCGCCCACACTCTCCGCATTCCGGATCGTT
>DATJYV010000028.1:0-28484 GCA_035499415.1 Bacteroidota bacterium | reverse complement strand
GATTGGCCGGACGGCACGGTACAGAGCTGGACCGGGACGCAGCTCGCGGCCGGTGGAGATGTCGCGGTTACGAACAAATACTGGACGATCAAGGAAGGAGCGGCAATTCCTCCCGGACCGGTTACCTCTCGACCCTCGTGGGTTAGCAAGGGCGATACATCGCTTGCCGCGACGGATACACTGAGATGGAACAGAGTCACGGGCGGCACGGGTTCCATTTCGTACCGCGTCCAGATTGGGACCAATCGCACATTCGGCACGCTGGCAAAGGATGTGTCGAGTCTCACGGACAGCAATTATGTTGCCCGGCTCGGACTTTCCACCACCTATTACTGGCGCGTGCGGGCTTTCAGCGCGGGATTCACGGGCGTATGGTCGGCGATCGACAGCTTCAAGACCCTCTATACACCGTGCACGACAGTGCCGCTGGCGCTGTCTCCTGCACCGGGAACAATCACCGTTCCAAAGGTGCCGATCCTGAAAGTGAGTTATGTGTCGACAGCATCGACGTACCACATCCAGATTGACTCGGTGAACAGGTTCACGACGAATCTGGTCATCAACGACTCGACAAGCATCCTGGATACGGTCTACACGTCGGTAAAGACTCTGAACTCAGGACAGAAGTACTACTGGCGTGTGCGCGGCTGGAATGCTGCTGGCTCCTCTTCGTTCTCGGCCGTGGATTCATTCACGATCATGTTCACACCGGCAGTACCCACGCTTGCATATCCTGGTCACAATGCGGCAAATGTCCCGGTTCCAATAACGTTTAAGTGGAACCACGTATCCGGAGACACGAACTCCGTCGTCCAGATATGGACATATACCGCAACCGGGCTCTCGATGTCGGTGGACACCACACTCCATGATACGTCCATCGTGAAGTCGGGATTGCTGAATCGCCAGAAGTACTACTGGAAGGTCCTGGCGTTCAACCAGGGTGGGTCGAGCGCCTTCAGTGGCATCGACTCGTTTACCACGGTGATCGAGGTTCCCCTTGCTCCGTTCACGCTCGGTCCGAAGAGTCCGACGCCGAGCAAGAGGAGGGCGACGTTCAGCTGGACCTCTTCGCTGAATGCGACAAGCTATCATCTTCAGGTAGCCTCTGTGAATTTCCCAACCGCGACGTACGTGGAAAATATTTTCACGGTAACCGGAGACACCCTCTTGACGATTCCGGATACGCTGCAGTCCAATACGACATACTACTGGCACATCAGTGCGGTCAATTTGGGCGGTGAGGGGGCATTCTCCTCGACGGCCTTCTTCACGACAAATACGACCGTGAAGGTCGACGAAGCCCCATCCGATGTTCCAAAGGAGTTCGCACTGCTGCAGAACTATCCGAATCCATTCAACCCGTCAACGATCATCGGGTACGATGTTCCGAAGGCTGCATTCGTTACCCTGAAGGTCTATGACATACTCGGACGGACGATCGCAACGCTGGTCGACGGCGTGCAGTCGCCCCAGAGCTACAGGGTGCAATGGAATGCCTCCAGCATGAGCAGCGGTGTGTATTTCTACCGCATCAGTGCCCATAGCCTGGACGGTTCGGGCGACTTCGTTGCAGTGAAGAAGCTCATGTTCATGAAGTAAGGCGGTTGCGTTTTACCCCATGCAGCCCGTCCCTTCGTGAAGGGCGGGCTGCATTTTTTTCCGGGGTGACGTGAGCTGTGTGACGTCGCGTTGCCTTCCTCGTGGCGTTGGTGTGGCGATCAGCATTTGTCCCGACCATTTCCACCAGACCCGTAGGCCACGGGATGGATCGCCGGTGCGGATCGATTTGTGCGGGCGGCCTTCATCGCCGCCGGTGCGCAGTGCCTCGACGCGTCTCCTGATCGTGGGGAGGCCGTGCCGGGATTACGAAGACGGAAATTCCCATGACACCGGACTTCCTACTCATCTCTGCGGCCCGGCTTGTCAAGATGTTTGTCGAGGAGTTTGACGCCCGCGGTACATATTCAGTCTCGCGGACGGGAATCGACGGTTCCGACTATCACGTTCCTTCCGGGGCGTACTTCTCCACGATGGAGAGAGGCGCGGTGACCTCGGCAAAGAAAATGAATTATCGACAATAGCAAAGAGGCGGCCATGAAGAGGATGGGAATCGACGGCGCAGGTTGTCGCAGATGCTCAGAAAAAAGCGTTCGGGAAATCCGTGCAGGCGTCATGGGAGCCCGATGGCGCTTCCTGCCGGGTGTGCGACGCGTGTCAATTGTCGGCGCTGTGATGGGCCTCGCCTGCGTGTTCTCTTCGGGAGTTTTGAGTCAGCCGCTCGCGAGCGGTCAGGCGAAATTTCTTGGGTCGTGTTACGGCTATTCGAGTCCGAATTTTGGCACATTTTGGAACCAGGTCACGCCGGAGAACGCAGGCAAGTGGGGGAGCGTAGAGGGCAGTCAAGGGTCCTATTCCTGGGGGGATCTCGATAATATTTATAATTTCGCGTATGCCAGTTTCTTCCCGTACAAGCACCACAATCTTGTCTGGGGATCGCAACAGCCGTCCTGGATCGGGGCCCTGGATTCGGCGACGCAAAGAGCCGAGGTAGTGAAATGGATCGACACGGTTGCCCAGAGGTATACGTCTACTCGATTCGTCGATGTCGTGAACGAACCATTCCATGCTCCACCGCCGTATCTGAATGCGCTAGGGGGAAACGGAAGCACGGGATGGGACTGGGTCGTCACGGCGTTTCAGATGGCGCGCAATGCCTTTTTTCCGGACACGAAACTTCTCGTCAACGACTACAATATTCTTCAGGACAACAACGTAACCACGAACTACATAAAGCTGATTGACACGCTCAAGGTGAGAGGACTGATCGATGGAATCGGCATCCAGGGGCACTACTTCGAGTTCAAAAGCCCTGCGGGTGCATCGTCCCCTTATTCCTATTCGGTGAGCACGCTCAAATCAAATCTCGACCGGCTGGTAGCGACAGGATTGCCCGTTTATATTTCTGAATTCGATATCAATGAAGCAAGCGACAGCATTCAGCTGGCCAATTACAAAATCTATTTCCCCCTGTTTTGGGAAGATCCCGGCGTGAAGGGGATCACATTGTGGGGTTACCTCCAGGGGGACATCTGGGAGCCGAATGCCTACCTGATACGATCGGATTGGTCCGAGCGCCCGGCGATGAAATGGTTGCGCATATATGTCGCCACTCCGGCCGTTGTATCCCCGGTCGGGCTGAGCGGCCAACCGCGCGACGCGATTCTCACGTGGAGGCAGTCGATGCCCGCCACATCATATCGGGTCCAGGTGGCAACGGACAGCTTGTTTTCCCATGTGGTGGCCGATACCGTTGTTACCGACACTCTCGTCCATCTCAATCCACCTCTTGCAGGCCAAACTTCCTATTTTTGGCACGTCAGTGCCGTCGATAGCATGGGGGCGAGCGTGAATTCTGCTGCCGCAGGATTTACGACGGGCGATCAGCTGCTCGCAGTGGAAGGGGCAGCCCGGCAGCAGCGGGACTTTGCCTTGTTCCAAAATTATCCGAATCCGTTTAATCCCACGACACTGATAAGTTTCGAGTTGCCCGTAACGAATGATGCGAGTCTCAAAGTATTTGACCTCCTGGGTCGCGAAATTGCAATTCTGATTCATGGCAGAATATCGGCCGGGCGTCATTCAATTTCGTTTGACGGAACGGGGTTGCCGAGCGGGATGTATTTCTACGTCCTGCAATCAGGGACGTTCACGGAAACGCGAAAACTGGTTCTTCTCAAATAACGGAGTGAGTGGGATATGTTTCCAGGAAGGAGTCATACCAGGGGTTCAGCAATGAGGAGGCTCATCGGAAACGCGACGATTTTATTCGCTCTTCTGTCGCTTTCGTCGTCGACAATGCCCGCACAGCTGAATATCTATCTTGATAGCACCCAGCAAGTCATCCGTGGCTTCGGCGCGGCGAACATACTTCCGTGGCGCCCCGATATGACGTCAGATCAGATCACGAAAGCGTTTGGAACAGGGGCCGGGCAGGTCGGATTTTCCCTTCTCCGTCTTCGCCTTTCGTCTTCATCATCCGAGTTTCCGATGAACCTTCCGACAGCCCAGGCCGCAGGCGGGATGGGCGTCACGATTTTTGCCTCTCCGTGGTCGCCTCCCGCTTCGCTGAAAACGAACAACAACATCGTCGCAGGAAGTCTGGCTGATACCTCCTATGCGTCGTACGCCGCGTATCTCAAATCCTTCGTCGACTACATGGCCGGCAACGGCGTGCAAATCTATGCGGTCTCTGTTCAGAATGAACCGGATGCGAGCGTGACGTACGAATCGTGCTCTTGGAATTCCACACAGATGCTCAATTTTATGAAGAACAACGCCCCGTCGGTTGGGGCGCCGGTCTGCATGCCGGAGTCGGAAAGCTTCGTCCATTCGTTGTCGGACGCCGCTCTGTCGGACTCCGTCGCCGCGTCGCACATCGCGTTCGTCGCCGGCCACATTTACGGCGGAGGTTTGGCATCATATCCCCTTGCGACAAGCAAAGGGAAGGAACTGTGGATGACGGAACATCTTGACACCGACACCTCGTGGACGGCGGTGCTGAACACCGGCAAGGAAATGAACGATTGCATGAGCGCGGGGATGAGCGCCTACGTCACCTGGTACATCGTCCGGTATTACGGACCGATCGGCGATGATGGGTCCGTTACAAAGCGGGGCTACGTGATGTCGCAGTACGCGCGTTTCATCCGTCCCGGATTCAATCGTGTTTTCAACAACTACCTTCGCGGAAGTCTGTACGTCACGGCGTACCGGAGTAATGCGAGTGTCGTCATTGTCGCGGTCAATCTCGGGTCGACCCCCGTCCAGCAGCAATTCAGCATTCTAGACCTCGCGAATGCGGGGGGAACCCTTACCCCCTACGTCACCTCGCGTTCGAAGAATTGCGAACAACAAAGCGGAATCACCGTTGTGAACGGACAGTTCACGGCAACGATTGCAGATTCGAGCGTGACGACGTTCGTCGGCGATATCACCACCGGCGTCGGCGATCGCGGGCCCGCTGCTCCCCGGACGTACGCGCTGTACCAGAATTATCCCAACCCGTTCAACCCGACGACGGAGATCACGTTTGAAATCCCTGTCCGCAGCCGCGTCATGCTGAAGGTCTTCAATGTGCTGGGCCAGCAGGTTGCCACGATCCTCAACGATGTGGAAGATGCGGGCGTCAGGAGCGTGCAATTCGACGCGCGCGCACTTCCGAGCGGCACGTATCTGTACCGACTGCAGGCGAACGACTTCACCGATACAAAGGAAATGATTCTTTTGAAATGAGACGACTCAACGATCCGGCCTGTCGAACGCAATCGTCCCTTGTCACCGCGGGGAATATGTTCCTCGCTGTCATCCTTGTTCTCTCGGGTCGGACCGCGGTCCATGGCCAGGAGAACGCACTGCCGCACCTGCGACAGCAAGGAACCGCGACGCAGCTCATCGTCCACGGCAAGCCATACCTGGTTCTCGGCGGCGAACTCGGGAATTCGACTGCGTCGAGTCTCGATTATCTCCGCCCGGCCTGGGCAAAATTTCTGGCGATGCATCTCAATACCATTCTTGCGCCGGTCTACTGGGAGCTCATCGAACCGAAGGAGGGGGTCTACGATTTCTCATCCGTCGATAGCCTGATTGTGGAGGCGCGCCGGCATGAGATCCGACTCGTATTGCTCTGGTTCGGCACGTGGAAGAACAGCATGTCGAGTTACGTCCCGTCATGGGTGAAAGAGGATGACGCGCGATTTCCGCGCTCGAAGGACAAACGGGGAAGAAGCATGGAGACGCTGACGGCGTTCAGCGCGAGCAACCTCGACGCCGACAAGAAAATCTTCGCGACCCTGATGAGGCATCTCCGCACGTTCGACGGGGATGAACAGACGGTCATCATGATTCAAGTCGAGAATGAGGTGGGGATGATCCCCGATGCGCGGGATTACAACGCCGAGGCAACGAAGGCGTTTCAGTCCGAACTCCCGCAGGGTTTCGTCAATTTTCTGCAACAAAAGGGAGCTTCGTTACAACCGGAAGTGAAGAAGATGTGGGAGAGCGGTGGAAGGAAAATAGCGGGGAACTGGGAGGATGTGTTCGGGAAGAGCCTTCAGACCGACGAACTTTTCACCGCATGGTATTTTTCCAGATACGTGGAACAGGTGGCGGCCGCCGGCGAGAAGGAGTATCGTCTCCCGATGTACATGAATGCGGCGCTCATCCGTGAAGGGTATGTCCCCGGCCAGTACCCGAGCGGCGGCCCTCTTCCGCACCTCCTCGATGTTTGGAAGGCGGGGGCTCCGTCGGTCGATCTCCTCGCCCCCGATATCTACCACGGGAGCTTCGTCGATTGGACAACCAAATTCAAGCGTGCCGATAATCCGCTCTTCATCCCCGAAGCGGGCCTCACGCCCCGTTCCGGCGTTGAAGGGTTGTTCGCGGTAGGCCAGTTCGATGCCATCGGATTTTCTCCGTTTGCGATCGAATCGGCCGACCCGGCAACTCAGCGATTGACGAGAGCGAACGATGTGCTGAGTCAGCTGGCGCCCGTCATCCTCGAGCACCAGGGCAAGGGTATGACGGCCGGAATGTTGCTCGACCGCGGCCGTCCCGAATCAAGGTTCACATTCGGCGAGTATGTTCTCAACACATCATTCGAACCCCTCGACCGATGGGCTGCGCCCGTCGCAGACTCGACGGCGTGCGGTGGAGGAATCATCGTCCAGCTCGGCCCGAACGAGTTCATTGTCGCCGGCTCCGGTGTGATCGTGACGTTCCAGTCCCTCAACAAGGACCGTCCTATCGCCGGCATCGAGAGTATCGACGAAGGCGTGTATCAGAATGGCGTCTGGAAACCGGGACGCAGGCTGAACGGCGACCAGAGCCACCAGGGCCGGCATATGCGACTCCCGTACGCAGATTTCCAGATTCAGCGCGTGAAATTATATCAGTACAGGTAAGGAAGATTGAAGTTCGCCGCGATTATCGCCCTCGCACTGGCCGGATACTCGCAATCCCCGGGGCAATCGGCCTACGTTCCATCTGCCGACAATCTCAGAAACAGAGAGTGGTTCCGCGACGCGAAGTTCGGCATGTTCATTCACTGGGGCGTCTATAGCGTCCTCGGCCAGGGGGAATGGGTGATGCAACAGAAGATGATGGACAAGGAGACATACGGACGGGTTGCGTCATTCTTTAATCCGACCGCGTTTGACCCGCAAGCGTGGGTTTCGCTCGCGAAGGCTGCGGGAATGAAATACATCACGATTACCTCCCGTCATCACGACGGATTTTCGATGTTCGACACGAAGCAAAGTGATTGGAGCATTGTCAAGGCGACTCCATACAAAAAGGATGTGTTGAAGCTCCTCGCGGAGGAATGTCAACGTGAGGGAATCAAACTCTTCTTTTATTATTCACATCTTGATTGGTGGAACGTCGACTACTATCCGCGTGGATGGACCGGGCAGTACTCCGGACGCCCCGACAGCGGGAATTGGCAGCGATATCTGTCGTTCGTCGATGCCCAGCTGACCGAGCTCCTGACAAATTACGGACCCGTCGGCGGCATCTGGTTTGACGGCATCTGGGACCGGAAGGAGGCGGATTGGGAACTGCAAAAGACCTACGCCCTCATCCACTCGCTCCAATCCGGCGCTCTCGTCGGCAACAACCATCATCTTCCCCCAAAAGAAGGGGAGGATTTTCAGATGTTCGAAAAGGACCTTCCGGGACAGAACCTCGGGGGATTCAGCGGCTCCGCAACGGTGAGTTCACTCCCGCTCGAGACCTGCGAGACGATGAATAATTCGTGGGGGTTTAATATCACGGACAAGAAGTTCAAGACGGCGCGCGAGCTCATTCAGATGTTGGTCCGCGCTGCGGGGCACAACGGAAATTTTTTGCTCAACGTCGGTCCGATGCCGAACGGCGAGATACAGCCGGAGTTCGTCGCCACGCTCAAGGAAATCGGGGGCTGGATGTCGAAGTACGGCGAAACAATTTACGGAACGCGGGGAGGCCCGGTGCCGGCACGAAGTTGGGGGGTGACGACCCAAAAAGGGGAAAAAGTATTTGCCCACGACCTCAGCGGCGAGACGCATCTCTTGATACCGAACTTCGATAAACAGGTCCGACGCGTTTCCATTCTGAATGACGGGACTTCGCTGAAATTTGAGCAGAATGACATCGGCATTGCCATCCAAATCCCTGAACAGAAAATTGACCCGACCGATACCATCCTCGAACTGAGTCTGTAACGGAGAGAATCCCTCAATGAAGAGCCGAGTCTCTGCAATCGCCTGCTTTCTCATCCTGTCGTCTGCATCATTTTTGAAGGCGCAGCCGTCGGGGGGTCCCTACGGACCCGTGAGACTGGCGTACCGAATCCCGGCGGATGCAAAGAGAGTATTCTACGTCGCGGTCGACGGGAAGGGGGACCAATCGGGCGAATCGATCAGCGCTCCCACGACCATTGAATCTGCGATCGAGCATGCGCGCACCGGCGACGCAGTCATTTTGCGGGGCGGAGTCTATCGCACGGGGAATCTCAAATTCAATCAAGGGATTACGCTCCAGCCGTACGGCGATGAGGAGCCGGTCTTCAAGGGAACTTTTGTCGCGTCGGACTGGCAGAACCTTCATAACGGTCTGTGGAAAACAAGCTGGAGCCGGCTGTTCCCTTCGAAACCCATGGGGTGGTGGTTGAGAGACTGGGAAGGAAGGAAGACGCCCCTCCATCGGTTTAACAACGATATGGTATTTGTCGACGGAACGTTTCTCCAGTCCGCCGGATGGCAGGGGGAAGTGGATGAACATACGTACTACATCGATTACGAGACAAACACGGTCTATATCGGCGTCGACCCGACCAACAAGCTTGTGGAAATCACGGCGTTCGACGTCGCTCTCTTGCGCACGACGAAAGAGTGCAACGGAGTGATGTCGGACAAAAAAGGGCCGACGGTCCGCGGAATCACATTCACCCAGTACGCCTATCGCGCCATCGAGATTGAGGGAACGGAGCCGGAAGAAGTGATGGCAGAGGCGCAGTACGGGAAGGAGGTCGTCGGCACGACACTGGAAGACTGCACGATATCGTACTGCTCGCGCGTTGCCGCATACATTCGTGGCGACCATCTGACGATCCGCCACTGCCGCATCAGCGACACGAGCACCGAGGGAATCTACATCATCGCCTCGAACGATGTGCTCCTCGAGGGAAATATTTTCATGCGGAACAACATCGAGCAGATCACAGGATACTACCCGAGCGCCGTCAAGATATTCAACCAGAGCCATCGCGTGACGTGCAGGGATAATCTCGTCACCGACCTGCCGTACTCCAACGGGATCTGGTACGATGTCGGCGAACGGGACGGGGTGTTCGTGAATAATTGGATTGAAAACGTCGGAAACGTCGGAAAGACGACGCCGACGAATCAGCTTTGGCCGAGCAACAACGGATTCTTCTTCGAGATTTCAAAGGGAGCGATTTGTGCCGGGAATGTCTTTGTGAACTGCGACCACGGGATGATGATTCTGAACAGTGCGAACGTTCAGGTCTACAACAATACGTTCGTGAACAGCATGGCGTGTTTCGGCAGGAACGGGCGCGTTGCAGCCGGGGACCACTTTGGCTGGCACGCGAGTACGGGACCGGACGTGGATAAGCGGGAGGGACACGTGTTCGTCAACAACCTCCTTACGGGGGACGGAAGTTTTACGCGTCCGCTCCTGTTCGTCTGGCAGCCAGATTCGATGTGTTCCCGGGACCCGAATCCCCAGCTCGCGGACATCGATAACGACGTTTTCGTCCGCGGGGTCGACAAATCAAACTATCCGCTCATTCTCTGGAGCCCTTCCTCCTCGGCCGGATGCCAGGCCGGCTTCGCGCTTTCGGCAGAACTCTCAAGCATCAAACCCGAATTTGGAGCGCACGACAAAGACCTCATCGGATACGATGGGCCGCTTTTTAAAGGCTCCCAGCTGCTCAATTTCCGCACACTTCCTGAATTCGGTGCGGCAAATTCGGGCCGGCCGATGCCCGCGAACATCAGGAAGCTTCTTGGCGCGAGTGGCGGAAAAAATGAGTACGTGGGAGCCTATCCGGCGGAAGAATGACTCCGATGTATTGTTCCAGCGCGCTGTGCCGTTCTGCTGCCTGCGCGATTCTCGCGGGCTCGTCCTCGAATTCGCCCGCAGAACCGCTTGCGGGAGGACGGATAAAATTCTTCCATACGTCGGAAGGAGCGTGCGCTTCCTTCCTGCCGGGATGTACGTTGAAACGCAAAACCTCATCCTTCTGAAATAAACTTCCGAACCTGACATTTGGTGATAGAATGAAACGCACTTCCGGAATCCTGACCAGTCTTGTCTTCTTCGCGAGCTTTGCATCGACGCAATCACAAGAGACCGTCGTCCAGTTCGGGATGACTGATTCGGTCGTCATCAGTAAGAGCATATACGGCCACTTTGCCGAGCACCTGGGGCATTGTATTTATGGCGGCATTTGGGTTGGCGAGCGATCGACGATTCCGAACACGCGCGGAATCCGGAACGATGTTGTCGCCGCGCTCAGAAAAATCCGCATTCCGGTGGTCCGTTGGCCTGGGGGGTGCTTTGCCGACGATTATCATTGGATGGAAGGGATTGGTCCGGCCGCGTCGCGCCCGAAGCTGGTGAACACGACCTGGGGAGGCGTCACGGAAGATAACAGCTTTGGAACGCATGAGTTCATGGACTTCTGCGAACAGACGGGGGCCGAGCCGTATATTTGCGGAAATATCCGAAGCGGAACGGTGAAAGAAATGTCGGACTGGGTTCAGTATCTCACCTCCGACGGTGATAATGCCATGGCGAAGCTCCGCCGGAGCAACGGCCGTGAGAAGCCGTGGACGGTGAAATTCTGGGCGATGGGGAATGAGACGTGGGGTTGCGGCGGCATCATGCCCGCGGATTTCTACGCAAGCGAGTTGGGACGCTATTCCACATCGTTGAAGAATTTTGAGGACTCACATTTATATAAGGTGGCATCCGGAGGACTTCCGGAGGACTACAATTGGACAGAGACGATCATGAAGAAGTGGAGCACGACCGACGGCTGGCTCCAGGGCTACATGAGCGGATATTCCCTGCACTTCTACGCCGTGACGAATTGGGAAAAGAAGGGCCCGGCGACGCAATTCGACGAGGCCGGATGGTTTACGACCCTTGCCAAGACGTGGGAGATGGATGCGTTGATATCGAAGCATTCGGCCATCATGGACAAATACGACCCGAAGAAACGAATCGGGTTGGTGGTCGATGAGTGGGGAACCTGGTACGATGTCGAGAGCGGAACAAACCCGAGTTTTCTCTATCAGCAGAACACGATGCGTGACGCTGTCGCCGCGGCGATAAACCTCAACATCTTCAACAATCACGCCGACCGGGTGAAAATGGCCAATATCGCACAGCTCGTCAACGTCCTCCAGTCTCTGATTCTCACCGACGGCGCGAAAATGGTGCTCACGCCGACGTATTATGTGTTCGACCTCTTCAAAGTCCATCAAAATGCCCTCCGCATTCCGGCGACATTGGAAGCCGCAGAATACGCGGTCGGGGACAAGAAGATACCGGCCGTGAGTTGCTCCGCGTCAGTGGACGAACAGCGGCGGGTACACGTCAGTCTCGCGAACGCGGATTTCAGTCACACGCAGAAGGTTGCGCTCCGTTTCGCGCGATTCACGCCGGTGAACGTGAGCGGCAAGGTTCTCGATTCCGGACGCGCAAATGACTTCAATTCCTTCGAGCATCCGGATGTTGTCGCGCCGAAGGCGTTTTCAGACTTTTCAATATCAGCCGGAAATCTGGTCGTTGCCCTTCCGCCCGCTTCGGTGGTGGTACTGGAACTCGAGGGAAAAAACGAATAATCTTGAGAGCATTCGATACACGACATTTTTTTTCAGAGACCTCATTGATCGATTTCCAGGAGTGATGAAATCATGAAGACGACACTCGGCGTCCTTGTCGGCAATCGGGGATTTTTCCCGGCACATCTGTGCGAATCGGGCCGGAAGGAAATCCTGAGGGTATTGGAAAGCGAAGGAATCAGCACGGTCATCCTTCCTCTTGAATCAACGAAGTTCGGAGCGGTCGAGAGCTACTCGGATGCGCAGAAGTGCGCCGAATTGTTCCGCGCGCACCGAGACACGATCGACGGCATTCTCGTCACGCTTCCGAATTTCGGCGATGAGCGCGCCATCGCGGACACGCTCCGGCTGTCGGACCTTCGCGTACCCGTCCTCGTGCATGCCTTCAACGACGAAGCGGACAAGATGACCATTAAATTCCGCAGAGACAGTTTCTGCGGAAAAATGTCGGCCTGTAACAACTTGCGGCAGTACGGAATCAAGTTTTCTCTCACACGTCTCCATACCGTCGACCCTGCAAACGCAGCATTTCGGGAGGACATCCAGCGTTTTGCAGCAACCTGTCGTGTGGTACGCCGGCTCAGGAACGCGCGCATCGGAGCTCTCGGAGCGCGCCCTGCGGCGTTCAACACGGTCCGTTACAGCGAGAAGCTTCTGGAGGCCTCGGGGATCTCGGTCGAGACTCTCGACCTTTCGGAGGCACTCGGATGGGTCCGCAGGATGAAGGATGCCGACCAACCGGTCCAGGAAAAGCTGACGAGCATCGGCGGATATACGACGGTCAGCGGAATTCCGGGCGAGAGCCTGATGAAAATGGCGAAACTCGGCGTTGCCATCGACCGATGGGTGAAAGAGAAAAACCTTTCCGCGACCGCCATTCAGTGCTGGACGGCGCTCGAGGAATTCTACGGCGTGGTCCCCTGCACACTGATGAGCATGATGTCGGACTCGTTGATGCCGAGCGCGTGTGAGACTGATGTCGCCGGCCTCGTGGGGATGTACATTCTCCAGTCGGCTTCGAATAAACCGGCTGCCCTGCTCGATTGGAACAACAATTACGGAACCGACCCGGACAAAGGAGTGGTCTTCCATTGTTCCAACCTCCCAAAATCGTTCTTCACCAGTCAGAAGATGGACTACCAGGAGATCATCGCCGGGACTGTGGGGAAGGAGAATACGTTCGGAACAATCGTCGGTAAAATTGAGCCGGGGCCGTTCACGTATTGCCGCGTTTCGACCGATGAATTGCGTGGACGCATCACCTCGTATGTCGGTGAAGGAGAATTCACGGGGGATAGCCTCGATTCATTCGGGGGCTACGGAGTCATCGCCGTCCCGAAATTCCAGGCGCTCTTGCAGTACATCTGTCGCGAGGGATTGGAACACCATGTCGCCGCAACCCGCGCCAAAGTCGCGGATGCGATTGAAGATGCGCTGGCGACATACCTCGGTTGGGAGATGTATCATCATGAGGACCGGGATTCGTCTGATAAGAATGATTGACCTGAAACGCATCGGAAGTGAAATCCATCAAACCAGACTGCCGGATGTCATCGCGTGGGAACTAATCAGAAAGACATCCCATCAGTGAAATCAACTAAATCAGACGAATCACAGTCCCTATGAGCCACGCCGCCTCCAAGCTTCTGCAACTCAGTACCGTCGACACGTTGATCATCGCGCTGTATTTTGGCCTGGTGTTGGTGATCGGCGTCCTTCTGAAAAAATACACGAAGACCGGCGAAGATTTCTTCATGGCCGGCCGCGAGATGACTGCATGGGTTGCCGGTCTGAGCTTCGTCGCCGCGAACCTCGGGTCGCTGGAGCTCATGGGCTGGGCCGCAGCCGCGTATCAGTACGGCATCCTGGCCACGCATTGGTACTGGATCGGCGCCATTCCGGCAATGCTCTTCCTCGCCGTCGTCATGATGCCGTTTTACTACATCTCCAAAACGCATTCAGTCCCCGGCTATTTGAAGCTGAGATACGGCGAGGGCGCACGCTCCCTTTCCGCCGTCTCGTTCGGCCTGATGACCGTCTTCATGAGCGGCATCAACATGTACTCGATGGCTCTCGTCATGAAGGTCGTTCTCGGTTGGGACATTCACTTCAGCATCTGGGTTTCTTCGCTTACGGTCGCCGTCTACGTCATGCTCGGCGGACTCCTTTCCGCCATCTTCAACGAGGTGCTCCAATTCTTCCTGATCTGGCTCGGCTCACTGCTGATACCGATTCTCGGACTTATCGAAGCCGGAGGATGGAGCGGACTCGTGGCGCGCATTCATGCGAATTTCCCCGGCGGCGACTACACACATCTCTGGAGCACGATGGGCTCGCCCGCGGACAATCCCATGGGCATTCACTGGACGGGCATTGTGTTCGGTCTCGGCGCAGTCATCTCGATGGGATATTGGACGACGGATTTTCTGGTCGTCCAGCGCGTGATGACCGCAAAGAATCTCCGCGCTGCGAAGTTCGCCCCAATCATCGGGTCGGCATTCAAAATGGCGGTGCCGTTCATCGTGATTCTCCCCGGACTGCTCGGTCTTGGCCTCCTGCCCTTCAAGCTTGTCGGCGAGTCCGAAGCCATCGCGACGGGCGGACACAGCTACAACGAAGTACTCCCACTGATGCTCGGCCGTTACTGCGGGCCCGGCCTGCTCGGCCTCGGCATCACCGCTCTCATCGCAGGATTCATGTCGGGCATGGCAGGCAACGTCAGCGCCTTTACGACCGTCTGGACGTACGACATCTACAGGCCGATCGTCAAAAACAAACCGGACGCACACTACGTTCGCATCGGCCGCTGGTGCACCGTGGTCGGCGTCCTCATCAGCATCGGCACGGCGTATCTGGTGATGGAATTCAAGAGCATCATGGATTATGTTCAGGCGCTCTTCAGCTTCTTCATCGCGCCGCTCTTCGGAACTGTCGTCCTGGGAATGCTCTGGAAACGGACGACCGCTGCCGGGGGATTCTGGGGCTTGTTGGCCGGAACGGCTTCGTCCATCGGGATGTGGGCGTGGGTGAAGCTCGACCCCGGCGCGCTGAGAATCATCGCCCTTTCCAGCTATGCCCGGGACATGGCCGAGAACATGTACCGCGCCCTCTGGTCGTGCCTCATCTGCGTGCTCGTCACCATGACCGTGAGTCTGCTCACCAATCCCAAACCCGATAACGAGCTCGAAGGCCTGGTCTACGGCCTGACCAAAATTCCATCCGAAGGCGACTATCCGTTCTACAAGCGTTCCATATTTGCCGCGGCGGTCGTTTGCGTGGTGTTTATTGTTCTGAATATTATTTTCTGGTGAGTGACCAACATGACAGAACAACATCCATTTTCGGTCTGGTTCGTCATCGGCCTGCTCTTGATCATCTACGGGCTGATGATCATGGGTGCGGGCGTTTACGATTATTTTGTTCCGCCTGCGAACCCCGTTGTCATGAATGAACTCCACGCTCCGATCTGGTGGGGTGGATTGCTCCTGGTCATGGGATTGTTTTATTCGATAAAGTTTACCCCGAAGAAGCAAAAGAAATAAATCGACGTCTGTGTGGATGGGGGATCATGGAGGTTACTTTCAAGGAGTCCTGTAAAAAAAAGTTCAGGATGACGAACGACAAGGTTTGAACAGCTTCTGGTTTGTTATTCGCGAAAAACGTTCGACGCCCGGGAAATTGGTGTGACGGATATTGAGCGTCTTTGATGAGTAAGCACTATTCCGTCGGACTCGATTTCGGTACGAATTCAGTCCGTGCTCTCGTTGTCGATGTCTCCAACGGCCGGGAAATCGGCACGGGCGTCTGGAACTATGTGCGCGGCACCGATGGAGTCATCCTCTCCCGCGACCCCAACCTTGCGCGCCAGCATCCGGCTGAATATGTACGGGGAACGGAACGGAGCTTGCGGCAAGCCCTCGCGGACGCAAAACGGAATCATCGCGGTTTCAGCCCCCCGCAGGTTGTGGGGTTGGGTGTCGACACGACGGGGAGCACGCCGCTGCCGCTTGATAAAGCAGGGAAGCCGCTTGCATTCCAGAAGGACTTCGCGAAAGACAACGACGCGCTCGCGTGGCTTTGGAAAGACCACACGAGTGTCGTGGAGGCAGGCGAGATCACATCGCTCGCCAGGCAGATACGTCCCGGCTACCTGGCAAAATGCGGCGGCGTCTATTCGAGCGAATGGTATTTCAGCAAGATGCTCCATTGTGCCCGCACAAACAGGAAAGTGTTCGACGCATCGTATCTTTGGCTGGAAATCGCAGATTGGATTCCGGCAATGCTCACGGGGACCGAGGATCCGTCGAAGCTGTCCGTCGGAGTCTGTGCGGCCGGGCACAAGGCAATGTACAGCCAACAATGGGGGGGATACCCGGACGCAGAGTTTCTCGGCCGGCTGGACCCGCGTCTTGCAGAGAGATGTTCGCCTATGCCTTCAAGAGCGAAAAGTGTCGACCAGGCGGTTGGTGGATTGACAAGGGATTGGGCAAAACGGACCGGCTTGATGGAGGGGATTCCGGTCGCCGTCGGAGCGTTTGATGCACATCTTGGCGCCATCGGGGCCGGCATTTCGACGGAGACTCTCGTCAAGATCATCGGGACGAGTACATGCGACATCACCATCGTTCCCAGGAAATTTCCGCTGAAGGACATTCCGGGGTTATGCGGAATTGTCGACGGGAGTGTCCTCCCCGATTATTTCGGCCTCGAGGCGGGTCAGTCGGCGGTAGGCGACATTTTTAACTGGTTTGTCAATTATATTCAGCCACGGGGAGCAAAGGATTCGCACGCATCGCTCTCTGCTTCCGCGCGCAAGCTCCGGGCGGGGGAGTCGGGGCTGCTGGCGCTCGACTGGAACAACGGCAATCGCACAATACTGGTCGACCAGAAACTCGCCGGGATGCTCGTGGGACAAACTCTCTATACGACGCCGGCCGAAATCTACCGCGCGCTCATCGAGGCGACGGCGTTCGGTGCTCTCACGATCATCAACCGCCTGGAAGAATATGGCGTGCACATCGGCCAGGTGGTGAACTGCGGCGGCATTGCGGAAAAAAATCCTCTCGTCATGCAAATCTACGCCGACATCACCGGCCGCCCGATGCGCGTCAGCAGGTCGGCACAGACGTGTGCGCTGGGTGCGGCAATAGCCGGCGCCGTCGTGGCGGGGAAGCAGGCAGGAGGGCACGCGAACTTCGAAGAAGCACAACGAGCCATGACCGGACTCAAACCCCGCGCGTATGAACCGGACCGCTCGGCTCACGACGTCTACAAAGAGCTGTATGGACTTTATCGGACTCTCCACGACGCCTTCGGCACGAAGGATTGGAACGGAAATCTTCATCACGTTATGAAGCAGCTCATCGACATCCGCGACAGAGTCAGGAGGGGATGAAGCGATGCTTCGGGAGCTGAAAGAGAGAGTGTGCGATGCGAACCGGCGATTGGTTCGGGAAGGTCTTGTCGTCCTCACGTGGGGGAATGCCAGCGGGATCGATCCGGACAGGGAGTTCATGGTCATCAAGCCCTCGGGCATTTCGTACGATGAATTAAAGCCGGAGCTCATGGTCGTTGTGTCACTCAGGACGGGGGAAGTGGCCGATGGGAATTTGCGTGCCAGCTCTGATGCGCCCACGCATCGCGAACTTTATCGCGCTTTTCCGGACATTGGAGGGATCGCGCATTCGCACAGCCCATGCGCGACCGCCTGGGCGCAGGCAAGAAAAGAAATACCGGCCCTCGGCACAACTCACGCAGACCATTTTCACGGCTCGGTTCCCTGCACAAGAATGATGAGAAAAATGGAAATTGAAACCGCGTATGAATTAAATACAGGCAGGGTGATTGTTGAACGATTTATGAAACTTGACCCGCTCGAAATGCCCGCTGTCCTCGTCGCAAACCACGGTCCGTTTGCGTGGGGCAAATCAGTCGATGAGGCGGTGAAGAATGCTGTCGCGCTCGAGCAGATCGCGCGGATGGCAATCGATACGCTCAGGATCGACCCGAAGGCACGTGAAGTCGGAAGTGCGTTGCGACAGAAACATTTTCTGCGCAAACACGGCCCCGAATCCTACTATGGACAGCAAGACAGACGAAAGCGTTGATTAAAGCCGTTATATTCGATTTGGACGGGCTCCTCGTCGACAGCGAGCCGGTATGGTTTCGGGTCAGGACCGGCATGTTCGCGAAATTCGGTTTGAAGTGGATGGATGAAGACCAGAAGTCCTTGATGGGGCGAAGCACGACCGCATGGATTGATTACGTCGACCAAAAATTGGGCGGCAAGCTCACCCGTGACGAGATTGTCCGAGAGACGATGGACGGGATGGTCGGGTCTTACCGTTCGGGAGGGGTTCGCGTCATGCCCGGAGCGCAAAAAGCCCTCGACTCCTGCGGAAAAAAAGCCGTGCTCGGTCTTGCATCCGGATCGCCAGGGACCCTCATCGACGCGGCACTCGATTCGAACGCGTGGCGGAATTTGTTCAGAATCGTACTGTCGAGCGACGAGGTGGCGCACGGCAAGCCCGCGCCTGATGTGTACCTGGAAGTCATCCGTCGGCTGAGGGTTGAACCGGACGAATCGGTGGTCGTCGAGGATTCAGGCAGCGGGATCCTTGCGGGGAAAGCTTCGGGCGCGATGGTTATCGCCGTCCCCAACGAACATCTGATGCCCCCTCCGGATGCTCTCGCCCGGGCAGACGCGGTGATCGATTCGCTCGTCTCGATTGACAAGGCGATTGATTCGCTCGAGAGAGTTCACACCGCCCGCGTGCAATGACCGGAATTGCGGTGGTCGGTGTCCGTTGTTTCAGAAAATGAATATCGTTATCAGATGAAGAGAGCATGTCAATCCACACACGCGACTTCTGAATCATGAAAACCAAAAAACAATCGAACCTCAACCGTTACCTTTTTCTCGCTCTTCTCTTGGTGTCCTCTCCGGCCGTGAGCCAGGTGAGACTTCCGCGCCTCATCGGCAACGGGATGGTGATTCAACGGGATGTGCCCGTACGAATCTGGGGCTGGGCATCGGCAAACGAAAAGGTGTCGGTCCATTTCATCGACACAACGTACGCGGCCACAGCGGGGGCGGATGGGAATTGGAGTGTGATGATGAAGCCCGAGAAGGCCGGAGGCCCGTACGAGATGCAAATTTCGTCGAGCAATACACTCAATCTCTCTGATGTCATGGTCGGGGAGGTGTGGGTTTGTTCCGGTCAGTCGAACATGGAATTGCCAATTCGGCGCGTGCTTGTGAAATACGCGGATGAAATCGGCCGGACGGACAACGCCTCGATCCGGCAATTCCTGGTTCCGCAAACGTATGATTTCAAAGCGCCGCATGCGGACCTCCAGGATGGGTCGTGGAAACCCGCGACGCACGACAACATTCTCGACTTCTCCGCCGTCGCATTTTTCTTTGCGCAGGAACTCTACGCCCGATTCCATATCGCCGTCGGCTTGATCAACTCGAGTCTGGGCGGATCGCCGGCGGAATCGTGGATGAGCGAGACCGCCCTCAAGGCATTTCCGGCGTATGAACAGGAAGCCATCAAATACCGGAACGGCCGCATCATTCAGGAGACCGAAGAAAGCGACAATAAGCGGATCGAAGCTTGGTACGCAGAGTTGAGGAAAAAGGATGAAGGTCTCCGGAAAGCTCAAAAACCCTGGAGCGATCCGGCCGTCGACGTTGCCGCGTGGCCGACGATGACGATCCCCGGTTACTGGGCAAATAGTTCGCTCGGCCCTGTCAACGGCGTTGTCTGGTTTCGCAGGGACTTCGAGGTCCCTTCCTCGGTGGCCGGAAGACGGGCGAAGCTGATTCTCGGATGTATCGTCAACGCGGATTCCGCGTACATCAACGGCGTGTTCGTCGGAACGACGAGCTACCAGTATCCGCCCCGACGCTACGAAGTTCCGGCGGGCCTCCTGCGGGCTGGAACGAATACCGTCGTTGTCCGCGTGGTCAACAGTTGGGGACGCGGCGGCTTCGTTCCCGACAAAGAGTACGCCGTCGAGGCAAGCGGCGTGACGATGGACCTGCGCGGAGATTGGAAATACCGTCTCGGCGCATCGATGAACCCGCTGGCCGGTCAGACGTTCATCCGATGGAAACCGCTCGGCCTTTATAACGCCATGCTCGCGCCGCTCGTAAACTACACGATCAAGGGGGTCATCTGGTACCAGGGAGAATCGAACGCCGAGAGGCCGAAGGAATATCGCACGCTGTTTCCCGCGATGATCCGCGATTGGAGATCTGCCTGGGGCCAGGGCAATTTCCCGTTTCTGTTCGTCCAGCTTCCGAATTTCATGGAGACGAAGCAAGCACCGTCGCCGAGCAATTGGGCGTTGCTCCGCGAAGCTCAGGGGATGGCGCTCTCGGAGCCAAACACGGCCATGGCCGTCACCATCGACATCGGAGAATGGAACGACATTCATCCTCTGGACAAGAAGGACGTGGGCATCCGGCTCGCGCTCTGCGCACGCAAGGCGGCATACGGTGAAAAAGATCTCGTGGCCTCGGGTCCCACGTACCGCTCGATGAAGGTGATCGACGGGACTGTCGCTCTTACGTTTTCGAATATCGGCGGGGGACTGTCTACGAGCGGAGGGCAGGATCCCGGCTCGTTTGAGATCGCCGGTGCCGACAGGCATTTCGTCTGGGCGAATGCGCGGTTGCTGGGGAACGAAGTCGTCGTTTGGAGCGATGACGTGAAACAGCCGGTCGCAGTGCGGTATGCCTGGGAGGACAGCCCGCCCAAAGCCAACCTTTATAATGCCGAGGGGCTGCCTGCAGTCCCGTTCAGGACGGACGACTGGGAGAATCAATGAGAAGGAGGGATGGGTTATGACCGGGATACATGTTGCCGCCCTGAGTCACCGTGAAATATTGGCCCTCGTTGTCGGGACGATCATGGCGACGGCCTCACTGCGCGCTCAGGTGGATACGATTCAAACGACCGTGCCGCACCTGAAAACCGTCTTTGCAAATGATTTTCGCATTGGGTGCCTTTTGTCGTACCGCAACATCGGATTTGCCACCGATTCCGCCGTTACCGGGCAATCGGCGGTCGTGACGCCGTACGGCGGGAGTCTCATCCAATACCACATGAACAACATGTCTCCCGGCAACAATATGAAACCCCAGTACACGGTCGACACGGCCGGGAGCGCCTCCGCATACAACGCGGCCTCGAGCAGCGCCAAAGATTCGGTCGACACGCATCCGATCATACGCTTTAACGGCGACATGATCGCACAGTTAAACTGGGCAAAAAAGCAGGGCTTCACGTTCCGCGGCCACACGCTCGTTTGGTATTCACAAACCCCCACGAGCTTCTTCCGCTCCGGCTACTCGCCCACGGGGACGAGATTGACGAAAGACAAGATGATTCAGCGGATGGATTTTTACATTCATGAGATCATCAGGTTGATCCATCAGAACTGGCCCGGGATGCTTGTCGCCATCGACGTCGTCAATGAGGCCGTCGACGATAATACCGGATCGGTTCGCACGACGGGCAACGAGTGGTACACCACCTTTGGCGATTCGACGTACATCATGACGGCCTTCCAGCTCGCGCGCCAGTACACGACACAATTTGGCGAGTCACAAATCATGCTGTATTACAACGACTACAACACGGAGACGTCAAAAAAAGCGGATGGAATCGTGAATTTGCTGACGCCCATCTACCAGGCGGGCTATCTCGACGGCATCGGCATGCAGGAACATAACAACCTCTCCACGCCGACGGCGCAGTCGTTCATCGCATCCTACAACAAGTTCTATCCCGTCTGCACCGAAATGTCGGTGACGGAACTTGACGTTGCAACCGGCTTCAGCAGCCCCTCCGCCGCCGTCCTGGCTGCACAGGCGAACCAGTACGGAATGCTGTTTAAGTGCTTCGTCGAGCGAAGCCTCCGGTCGGGCCGCGGGAAGATCGTCAGCGTCTCCAAAGACGGGCTGAACGATGCGTACACGTTCCAGGCGAATCAATCTTCGTCCCTCTGGGACTCGCACAACCAGTGCAAACCGGCGTTCTACGCGGCGGCCGATGTCGGAACAGTCTACAACGCGCTTGCATCCCTCATCGCCCACGCCGACAGTCTTCAGCAAAACAGCTACACGCCATCTTCCTGGGCCGCGTTGACTGCTGCGCTCGCCACGGCTGTCGCCGCGCGGGACCAGAACTATTCCGTTTCCGTCTCCGCAGACACGGGGTTGACGCGCGCGTGGGACTCGCTCCAGGTCGCGGTCAACGGGCTTGTCCCGCAAAGCAACGCCGTCCGGCCGGAATCCGGCCTGCCGTCCACCTTCGCGCTCAATCAGAACTATCCGAACCCATTTAATCCGACGACGGTGATCAGTTTTGAGTTGCCGGTTTCGAGCGATGTGCGCCTGAGAATCTATGATCTTCTCGGCAGCGACGTTGCAACGCTTGCAAACGGCAGCTTCCCGGCAGGGACGCATCAGGTCACCTGGAACGCGGGATCGAATCCAAGCGGCGTGTACTTCTACCGTCTCGACGCCGGCAATTTTTCATCTGTCCGGAAACTGGTTTTGATGAAATGATGAGTATGGATCTCATTGCCCGCCGACTCGGCGGAATTCTGCTATTCTCGATTTCGATATCATGCCTCGTCCGCGCTGCGGATGATTCAACGGATGTTGTCACTTCGCCGAGAGCCGGCGCATTCGCTCTCTCGGCGAACGGCGCATCGGCTCCCCTTGTTGTGAGCTCCCGCGATTTTCCAGGCGTTCTGCGGGCCGCCGGAGACTTGCGGGGTGACATCGAACGCGTTTCCGCGCTTGCGCCCGAAATCATCAAGGATTCCATTCCGCACGCGAAGGAATTCGTCCTTGTCGGGACGCTGGGGAAGAGTGCACTCATCGACCGTCTGGTTGCATCCAGGAAGATCGATGTCTCCGGCATCGCGGGACAATGGGAATCGTATTTGCTGCAGGTGGTCAGGAATCCGTTTGACGGCGTGGAATGCGCATTCGTCATAGTCGGGAGCGACAAGCGCGGCACGATTTTCGGAATGTACGATCTCTCGGCCAAAATCGGCGTATCGCCGTGGTATTGGTGGGCCGATGTACCGCCGAAGAAGAAAAAGAGCATCTACATCCTTGCCGGAACGCGCAGACAGGACGGACCGAAAATAAAATACCGCGGGATTTTCATCAACGACGAGGCGCCGTCGCTTGCGGGATGGGCGAAGGAAAAATTCGGCGGATTCAACAGCAAATTCTACGGGCACGTGTTCGAGCTTATTCTCCGCCTGAAAGGGAATTTTCTCTGGCCGGCAATGTGGGGGAGCGCATTTTACGATGACGACCCTGAAAACCCGCGTCTCGCGGATGAATACGGCGTCGTGATCGGCACGTCTCATCATGAGCCGATGATGCGGGCGCACGACGAGTGGCGCCGCTACGGGAAGGGACCGTGGCAGTACGACAAGAACGACAGCACGCTGCGGGAGTTCTGGAGAACGGGAATCAAGCGCATGGGATCGTATGAGAGTGTCGTTACAGTGGGGATGAGGGGTGATGGAGACATGCCGATGAGTGCGCAGGCGAATATCGGACTCCTGGAGAAGATCGTGGCGGATCAACGGGCGATCCTGGGAGACGTTACGGGGAAAGACGTCAGGGCGATTCCGCAGGTGTGGGCGCTCTATAAAGAAGTGCAGGAGTACTACGACAAGGGCATGCGCGTTCCCGATGATGTCACGCTCCTGCTCTGTGACGACAATTGGGGAAATATTCGGAAGCTCCCGTCCCTGGACGAAAAGCCCCGCGCAGGCGGGTACGGCATCTACTACCACTTCGACTACGTGGGAGATCCGCGCAACTACAAATGGCTGAACACGAATCAGATTTCAAGGACGTGGGAACAGATGCGGCTCGCGTACGAATTCGGCGCACGGCAGGAGTGGATCGTCAACGTGGGCGACATCAAACCGATGGAATACCCGATATCATTCTTCCTCGACGACGCGTGGAACCCGGAACGAATGAACGCGCGTACGATCCCTGAATACGCGACGTCGTGGGCGGCCCAGCAGTTTCCGGATGAATGGTCGGCGCAAATCGGCCGGATCCTCGAACAGTATACGCGATTCAACTCGAGGCGCAAACCGGAGCTCCTGTCGCCCGAGACCTACAGTCTGGTCAATTACGGTGAGGCAGACGCGATTGTCGGCGATTACAACGCGCTGACCGCCGAAGCCGAGAAAATTTCCCGATCCCTGCCTGCAGAATATCGAGACGCTTTCTTCGAACTCGTGCTTCATCCTGTCAGCGCTTGCGCAAACCTTAACGAGCTGTACGTGACCGTGGCCAGGAATCGACTGTACGCACAAGAGGGAAGGTCTGCGACAAACGCATTGGCCGCGAGGGCGCGGGAATTGTATGCCAGGGATTCTTCCATTTCCTACTATTATAATGCCATCCTCGCGAACGGGAAATGGAGCCACATGATGGACCAGACACACATCGGCTACACCTACTGGCAGCAGCCGGAGAAGAACTCCATGCCGCAGGTGAGCGAGATTGACGTTCCCGTCGACGCACATCTCGGCGTTGCGGTCGATGGCTCAACGGCCTCGTGGCCGACGAGTACCGACCCGCCGCGGCTGCCGGAATTCGACCCGTACGGACCGCGTACTTCGCGCCTGGAGATTTTTAACCGGGGACAACGGCCGTTCACGTTTGCGCTCAAACCCCGCGATCCTTGGATCCGCTTGAGCAGGAGCAGGGGAACAGTGGATGTCCAGGAGACAGTGCTCGTCAGCATCGATTGGAAGAAGGCGCCGAAAGGAAATCAAAACTCCCAAATAGTTGTCTCGGGGCCGGACAAATCGAACATCACAGTCCGGGTCGATGCAAACAACCGCACGGTACCCGAATCCCAGGCGGAGGACTGCTTCGTCGAAAGCGGCGGATGCGTTTCAATGGAGGCGGAGCACTACACCCGGGCGCTCGGGGGAAATCAAGTGCGATGGGAAAAGATTCCGGATATTGGAAGGACCCTGTCCGGCGTCACACTCGTTCCTGTGACCGCGACGGAGCAGAAGCCGGAATCGAACGCGCCGCATCTGGAATATCGAACGTATCTGTTCGACGCCGGCAACCTGACGGTCACATGCTATCTTTCTCCGACACTCGATTTTCACGGCAGGGACTTGCGCTATGCGGTCGCGTTAGATGACGAGACCCCGCAGATTGTCTCCGTCAACGTCGAGCGATCCCCGCAAAACTGGCGAACATGTGTTTCGAACAACATCACGACCGAAACGTCAACGCATCACCTGGAGAAGGCCGGAATGCACGTGCTGAAGTTTTGGATGATCGACCCCGGCCTCGTCCTGCAGAAACTTGTCGTCGACCTCGGCGGCGTCAAGCCGAGCTACCTCGGCCCACCCGAGAGTGCCCGCATCGCCCACAATCCTTAACCCTCAACCCTTAATCCTTTTCTGCCAATATCCGACCCAATGAAACCTGAACAATGGGCGACATTTAAGAGAGCGGCGCGTCTTGAGAAGCTCGACAAGGTGCCGATGGCCTTGATTATCGACAGTCCATGGATTCCCGGATACCTCGGGTTGAATCACATGGACTACTTTCTCGACCCCGAGCTCTGGTTTCAATCGAACATGAAAATCCATCGTGAATTTCCGGATATCATATTTGTTCCCTCCTGGTGGATGGAATACGGAATGGCGGCCGAACCCTCGGCGCTGGGGGCAAAAATAAAATTCTGGCAGAACAACACGCCGAGTGAGTACCACACACTCTATCACATCGAGGACCTCGACAATTTTCCCGATTATGAAGTCGACGCCGACGCATTCATGGGGATGACCCTGCATCGCATTCGGATGCATCGGCAGCGAATTCTCGACACCGGCGAAATTCTCCCGCTCGTGACATCCCGGGGGCCTCTCTGCACAGCCGGTTTTGTCCGCAGCACGACGGATTTCATGATCGACCTCGTCGAAAAGCCGGAGTGGGCGCATAAGTTGATCGACCGCTGCACGAATCTCATCATCGATTGGCTCAAGGCACAGCAGAAGGCAATGGGAGACACGGTTGAGGGAATATTCATTCTCGACGACATCGTCGGTTTCATCAACGAAGAACATTACAAGGAATTTGCCCACCCCTATCTGAAAAAAATCTGCGATGCGTTCCCGAAAGAGTGGGTGAAGATTTATCACAACGACGCGGAGATCACGGCCTGTCTCGACCACCTGCCGGATTGCGGGTTCAATGTTCTCAACTGGGGGAAGCAGACGGACATCGCGGAAGTCAAGGAGCGCGTCGGGAAGAGGATGTGTTTGATGGGAAATGTGAACCCGCTGGAAGTGGGCGTGCGGGGAACGCCGGAGGAAGTGCGGGCGGCGACGCTCGAGGTCCTCGAGAAGAGCGGAGGCGAAGGGATCATTCTTTCGGTCGGCGGCGGGACGAGCCCGGGAATGCCGAAGGAAAACATCGTCGCGATGCAGAAGGCGCTGGATGAATTCAACGGCAAACGCATAAAGAGCAGATAAGAAGGGAGAAAACGGAATCGATGCCCGACTATGCACTCATGAATCAATGCCTCTACGAAGGAAAGGCGAAGGAGGTCGAGCAGATGACGAAGGATGCTCTTGCGGAGGGGCGGCCGGTGCAGGAAGTGCTGACGGAGGGACTGATCGCCGGCATGAGCGTTGTTGGCGAGGATTTCAAGCATAATGTCCTGTACGTCCCGGAGGTTCTTATTGCCGCACGGGCGATGAAAGCCGGGATGGCTGTCCTCAAGCCGCTGCTTACTTCGAAAGATTCGACTGTGAAACCCGCGGGCATCCTGCTGATGGGTACCGTCCGCGGCGACCTGCATGACATCGGGAAAAACCTCGTCTGCATGATGGCCGAGGGAGCCGGGTTCAAAGTTTACGATATCGGGGTTGATCAAAGCATCGAGAAATTCCTCGCGGCAGCGGAGCAGCACAAGCCCGACATCATCGGGATGAGCGCGCTCCTGACCACCACCATGACGTATATGAAGGTGGTCATCGATGGTTTTAAAGAGAAGGGGCTCGGCCACATCAAGATGGCCATCGGCGGAGCGCCCATCAGCCAGCAATACGCAGACGAAATAAAAGCGGATGGATACGGATCTGACGCCTCGAACGCCGTCGACATGTTTCTCAACCTCGTCGGGAAGAAATGAAAGCGGAGTTTCAAGATGATGGGGAATTGAGTGGCAGTCGAATTCGCCTGTTGTCGGCCCGCCTTCTGTCTCCGGTCTTCTGCCTTCTTCCCCTGTCCATCTCATTTCCTCAAACCCAATTCCCGGATGTTCCGCCGAACAATGTCACGAACGTCCAGGACCGTGACCAGATGATGTGGCAGCTCGGATTGTCGTTTCCCGAACTTCCCCCAAAATTGCGCGACCCCAACGCCCCCGCGGGGACTTATCCTTCCGACTCTCTGAAGCCCGACGGCAACTGGACAGACGCGGCGGGGCACATCGTCACGCGCTCGGCGTGGGGTCTTTGGAACAACTATGACGATGTCTCCGGCGGAATTTTTCCCGGAAAGGATGCGTGGCGTGTCGGCTCGTACTCTGCGATCGATCTCTTGAAAATGCATGACGGAACGACGGTCGCATCTCCGCAGCAGTGGTGGGATTCCAGACGGCCGGAAATCCTTCGGGATGTCTGCGAGCAATTCTGGGGGAAGATCCCTCCTGACAGCACACTCCCCGGTGTACGATGGTCGACTTCATGGTCGACAGAGGAAGTTGGCGGTGTGCCCTGCAATCAGGAAGCGATTACGGGATATATTGACAGTTCCCGCTATCCTCTCGTACGGAATGTCCCGAAGATCCTCGCCACGCTGCGTATGCCGGTGGGTTTGAAAAGAAAAGTGCCGGTGATGATCGTCATCGGAGGATTCTCCCCGGAGATGCATTGGAAGTACTGCGCCGCAAACGGATGGGGCGTCTGCATGTTCAATCCCGGCGCGCTTCAGCCCGACAACGGGGCCGGCTTGACGAGCTATCTCATCGGCCTCGTGAATCGCGGGCATTGGCGGAAGCCGGATGATTGGGGAACGATCGCGGCATGGAGTTGGGGCGTGAGCCGGCTGATTGATTTCCTTGAGAAGGATTCGAGCGTCGACGCGCGAATGATCGGCGTGACCGGTCATTCCCGGTTTGGAAAAACAGCTCTCGTGGCAATGGCGTACGATTCGCGCATCGCGATTGCGTTTCCGAGCTGCGGCGGCAGTATGGGGACGAAAATGAACCGAAGACACTGGGGGCAGGATGTCGAGAATTCGGCCTGGGACCGCGAGTATCATTGGATGGCCGGCAATTTTTTGAAGTGGTGCGGGCCGCTTCATCCAACCTCGTATCTGCCGCGGAAGATCGAGCTCTGTCCCGTGGATGCGCATTCGCTTCTCGCACTCTGTGCTCCCAGGCCGGTCTTTCTCAATGCAGGAACTCAGGACGCATGGACCGACCCGTACGGCATCTATCTTGCCGCCTCTGCGGCATCTCCCGTTTACAA
>DATJYV010000027.1:0-7336 GCA_035499415.1 Bacteroidota bacterium | reverse complement strand
CTTCCCTGGCATTTCCTGCGCAACTTCGCGATGAGCCGGTCGCAGACCATCGCAAACTTCAAGGCGCGACTCGTTTCTCCCATCGACGACGTTGTCCGCGTAAAAGCTCCGCTCCTCTTTGTCCACGGGACAAAGGATTCATTCATCAGGTACCAATACTCGAAAAAGCTGTACGACCGGGCAACCGGCCCGAAACAGCTCTTGCTCATCGAGGGGGCAGACCACAACGACGTGTGGGACGTCGGAGGGAAGAAATACGAGACGACGATTCTGGAGTTCTTCGCGCATGCGCTTTCGGGGAAGAAGCGGACACGGAAGGAGTGAGATGAACTCTTCCTGCAACTTGAAGGCAAGTTTCAACCTATTCAAGGGGCGGGCTTGAGACCGTTCGCACGGCTCGTCTTTCTCTCCTGCCTGATATTCCAGAGTGGGCGCGCACAGAGTCCGTTCTCTCAGGACAGCGCCGCCGCCTATCTTCGGGTGATCTCCGTCGTCATCGGTCCCCGGACGATGGGCTCGCCTGCCGAGCACACGGCAATGGAGTACGGCGTCCAGAAATTCAAAGAGTTCGGGATTCGAGACGTTTCGATCATGGAAATGTCGGATTCCGCAGATGAGACGGGGCATCCCGTCAACACCCGGAGCGGCGCCGTCGTTGCGGTTCTGCCCGGCAGAAGCGAACGCGCAATCGTCCTGGGCGGACATATCGATTCGGCGGGACCGGAAGTTCCCGGCACGAACGACGATGGGTCGGGAGCTGCGACGGTCATCGAGCTTGCCCGCGTGCTCTCGAAGCGCCCGAATAATTCCACCATCGTCTTCTGCCTCTTCGGCGGAGAGGAGCAGGGATTACGAGGTTCGGAATATTTCGTGGATCATTATGCCGCGCTGGATAAAGTCGCGCTCATGATTCAGCTCGACATGGCCAACGGGTCGGAATGGCTGATACCGATGGTCGATGTTCATTCCCACAGCGCTCCCGAATGGCTCGTGCGTGCGGCGTACGAAGAGTTCGACAAGCTCGGCTACAAGGGTTTGTCGTTTCCGACCCACTTCTCTACGCTCGATGTCGCGTTCGGGTCGGGCGGCGCCGGCTCTGACCATGAGTCGTTCCTCAACAAGGACATCCCGGCAATAGATTTCACGTCCGACGTCTCGGACCCGATCCACACGCCGCGCGATAATTTTGAGAACTTCGATCCCCGCGGGCTCAAGCGCTCAGGAGATCTCACGTACAAGCTCGTCGAACGATTCGACGACGGCGTCCCGCCCGAAAAGCGCGGTGCGTACTACCTCGTGCAGCAGGGCACATTCCCCCTTATGATTCCTTCCGTATTCGTGGAAATCATTCTTCTGGCCAGCGTTATTTTTGGCTGGACGGCAGTCTCCCTCGCGCGCCGGCGAAGGATCGAGGTCGCGTTCGACGCCCGGCCTGTCGTGCCGGGACTTAAATTGTTTCTCCTCTCGCTCATTATTCAACTCTGCGTGTGGATTGCTCCCCCGCTTGTCGGATTTATCAAGGGAGACCGCTTCGGCTGGTTTCAGGATGGATCGGGCTATTTTCTGCTCGGGTTCTTCGCCTCGCTTATCGGTATCTGGCTATCCCTGCAGCTCTCGCGGCGTCTGAAACTCAGTCGCGACCCTTATCGCTTCCTGTTCCGGGCGGTGTTCTCCTTCACATTCCTCGTTCTTTTATTCCGCTTCACGGGAACGCGCAATCTTGCTCTCTATCCTGCACTCGGGCTCATGTTCGCCGCCGCCGCTTCCCTTGTTCCCAATCCCGCGGCGAAGATCCTCCTTTGGCTCATCTCGCCCTACTGGATGTTCCGATTGTTCTTCTCTGAGGCCTTCTCTCTGTTCTCCCGTTCCCTGGTCGCCAGCATTCCCGATGGAACGACGAATTTCCTGTTTTCAGTCTTCCTCATTCTCTTTTTCTCTCTCTGGTCATATCCCTTCCTTCTGACATTTGCTTCGATCGCCCTGGATGCCCCTGCAATCGCCTGGGCCATCGGCGTGTTTCGCCGTCGGTCCGGAATAGCGGCCGCCGGGACTCTGTTCGTTGGTTGCGTCGCATGGCTTGCCCTGCAACCGACGTTCTCGGGAAGATGGAATCGAATCGTGCGGGTGGAGCAACAGGTGGACGGAGTGACGGGAAAGGGAACCGCGACGGTCAGGAGCAGCCACTACCTCGGGGGCGTCCGCATACGCGGATTGGGGATCGACACGATGGCTCAGGGAAGAATTCTTGAGTTCCCCCTGGGTTCGACCGCGATTTCCGGCGAACCGTGGGTGATGGTCGACCGGACAATTGCTCCAGTAACCAGCGACTCCGGCGTTGCGGTGGACATCACCCTTCTTCTTCACATGAAGTACCGCCCGTACACTCTCCACGTCGGTTATTCCGCGCCAGGATCAATAATTTCCGACGTCGCGTCTCCTCTGACAATTTCCGCCTCCGACCACGTCGTCTCACTCGACTGGTATTCATTTCCCGACACATCGTTGTACATCCCGCTCCATTTCGCGCTCTCTCGAAGCGACAGTGTCATAGAATCGATCGAAGCGACCTTTGCCCGTGATGCCGAGCCGGTCTCCGTCATTGCCCCCTTCACCACCGCCTTGCCGCGGACCGTGGTGGAGTTCTCGACACCTCTCGGTTTACACTAGGGGGAACTTGGGGGACGTCGAAAAAGCGCGACGTTCTCGATGTGGTACGTTTGGGGGAAGAGGTCGACGGGCCGCATGTTGACGAGCTCGTACCCTCCCGCTGCGAGCAACTTCGCGTCACGGGCCTGCGTCGCGGGATTGCAGCCGATGTAAACGAGCCGCGGAGAGCCAACCTCTATCAATTTCCCGACAACTTCCGGATGCATCCCGCTTCGCGGCGGATCCACGATGACGACGTCGGGGCGTTCGACGCCGGGATCAGACGGAAAGCGCCGGAGGTACTCCAGGAGGTCACTCTGCACAAAGGAGCAGTTCGTGATTCCATTCGCCTCGACATTGCGCTGCGCGTCGTCCACCGCGGCGGGGATTGATTCGACGCCGACAACCGATTTGACGCGGCGCGAGATGAAGAGTGCAATCGTGCCAGTTCCGGAGTACAAGTCGTAGACCACATCGGCGGGCCGGAGTCCGGCAAATTCCGCGGCGATTCGATACAGCTCTTCTGCTTGTGGTGTGTTTGACTGGAAGAATGACCCGGCCGAGACGGTGAACGTCAGGCCTCCGATTTGTTCGTGGATGATCCCGTCCCCGACGTACGTCTTCTCTTCTTCTCCGTACGCAATCTGGGCCTTCCGGCGATTGATCGTGTTCACCATGGTCGTGATACCTTGGACGCGCTCGTTCAGAAACCGTGCGAAGCGGACCATGACCTGGGGGCGGTCGTCGAACGTCACAATATTCACCATCAACTCTTCCGTCCGTTTGCTCTGCCGTATCACGAGGAAACGCAGGTAACCCGCATGCCGTTCCGACGAATAGACGTCGAGAGCGTTGTCCACCGCAAACTCCCGCGTGGCATTCAGGATGCGGTTGGAGACGTCGGATTGAAGGTGACACTCGCGGATGTCGAGCACCTTGTCATACCGTTCCGGAACGTGGAGACCGAGAAAAACGGGGGATGGTGTTCCTGCATGGTTTGGAGGTTCTGTGGATGAGGGGAACTGTGTCGCCGATTCCGGCGGGAGCATCTTCCATTCCCGGTCGGAGAAGGAGTACTCCATCTTGTTGCGGTAGAAATAAATGTCCGTCGCTCCGACGATGGGAAGGATGGGGGGATTGATGAATCCGCCGACGCGTTCGAACAATTCCCGGACGTGCTGCTCTTTAAATCGAAGTTGATGCTCGTACGCCACGTGCTGCCAGCGGCAGCCGCCGCACGTGCCGAAGTACGGACAGCGCGGTTGAGTCCGGAATGGAGAAGGATGCAGGAGGGCAAGGATCCGCGCGGTCGCGTAATCCTTTTTTGCTTTTTGAACCTGGGCGCGGACCCGGTCGCCCGGCACTCCTCCCTCGACGAAGACCACAAATCCGTCGAGGCGCGCAACCGATGTTCCTTCGAACGCAGAACCTGTGATCTCGAGCTCAACCACGTCTCCCCGTCGCGGGCGGGTTGATTCGATTGGGTTCACGATTGGGTGGGGGTCGACGGGCGGGACAGTCTACACGCTCCGCGCCGCATCGAGCAGGGCTTGCACTTTTTCTTCGGTATCGGCTTCGGCATAGAATCGAATAAGCGGTTCGGTCCCCGAAGCGCGGACCAGCACCCAGCCACCGTCGACGAAAAGCTTGAAGCCGTCGATGGTCTCGACCTTCACGACCTTGAATGGTCCGACTTTGCCGGGCCCTCTTTTATAGTGGGCGAGGATCCGCCGCTTGTCTTTTTCCGTCAGGTGGGCGTCGTACCGGTTGAAGTAGTGCCAGCCGAACTCATTCATGATCTCCTCGACAAGCGCGCTTAACGGCATCTTGCGCCGGGCCATCAATTCGCACAGGAGCAGCCCGATGAACGTGCCGTCGCGCTCGGGCAAATGCCCCTTCACGCCGAGTCCGCCGCTCTCCTCCGCCGCGATCAGGATGTCCCGTTCGGTCATCAGCCGGCAGAGATATTTGAATCCTACGGGCGTTTCATGGAGCACCAGCCCGTACGCCGAGCACATCTGATTGATCAGCTGACTGACCGAAAAAGACTTCGCCACTTCGCCGGTCATTCTCTTTTGCTGGACAAAGTACTTGATGAGCAAGGCAAATATACGATGGGAATCGACAAAAGCGCCCTTCTCGTCGAAGATGCCGACGCGGTCCGCATCGCCGTCCGTCGCGATGCCGATGTCGCATCGATGGTCCCGGACCGACCGGGAGAGCTCGGTCAGGTTTTGCGGCAGGGGTTCGGGGTGTTTTCCGCCGAACGAAGGGTTGAACGACTGCCGGAGAGAAACCGAAACCGGAACCAACTGCTCCATGACTCCCTGGCCCGCGCCGAACATCGCATCGTACGCGATCTTGAAGTCGGCGGCTTCGATGGACTTCAGGTCGATCTTCGTGCGAACGTCATCGACGTACACCTGCGTGAAGTCGAGTTTGCGGATCAAGCCGTGACCGAGGTAGGAGTCGAAAGAGTTACGAGCTACGAGCTTTGAGTTTCGAGTTTTGGGGAGCTCTTTTTCCACCCGTGCGATCATCTCGGGATGCGCGGGACCGCCGAAATCCCCCTTGATCTTGAAACCGTTATACTCTGCGGGATTGTGGCTCGCGGTGATGATGACCCCGCCGGCGGCGTTGAGCTTGCGCGTCAGGAGCGAAACCATCGGGGTGGATGAGAGCTTGTCGGAAATGATGACTTTGATTCCGCGGCTCGCAAGAACTGCGGCCGTGGTCTCGGCAAACTCTTTGGACAGGAAACGGGAATCGTACCCAACCACGATGCCATTCCGGATCTTCTTGTGCTTCCGGAAGAAGTTCGCGGTCGCGAGCGCGACGCGCCCGACATTTGCGAACGTGAAATCATCCGCAATGAGGCCTCGCCAGCCGTCGGTGCCGAATTTGATCTCTTCTTTCACATCTCCTCGCTCAAGAAATGACCGGTCTCGTGCTGGACTCGGTTCAGCATCTGATTACCCGGAAAAACCAGACCCTGAAACTCAGCCAGAGGCTGATGGGCCTTCGGCCCAAAGTTCAGGGTGACGATTACGTTATTTTGAGATGGCCTGGAATCAAAACTTCACGTTCAACGCACCAAGCCCCGCGTAATATCCGTTCGTGTCAAGCTCCTCTTCAATCCGCAAGAGCTGGTTGTACTTCGCGATCCGGTCGGTCCGGCTTCCCGAGCCGGTCTTTATCTGGGCGGCATTCGTCGCGACCGCCACCTCTGCCATCGTCGTATCTTCCGTTTCGCCTGAACGGTGGCTGATGATGGTCGTGTAGTGCGCTCTCTTCGCCATCTCGATACAGTCGAGCGTTTCCGTGAGGGTGCCAATCTGATTGAGTTTGATCAGGATTGAATTCGCCACTCCCATGTCAATTCCCCGCGAAAGATACTCGACGTTCGTCACAAATATATCGTCGCCGACGAGCTGTACTTTCTTCCCAACCGCGCCGGTAAGCATCTTCCATCCCTCCCAATCGTCCTCGGCCATCCCGTCTTCGAGCGACGCGACCGGGTATTGCTTCAGCCATTTTTCCCAGAACGCGACCATTTGCTCGGAAGTCTTCGAGGATTTGTCGGATTTACTGAAGACGTATCGCTTCTTTTCCTTGTCATAAAATTCGCTCGAAGCGGGGTCGAGTGCGATGTACACCTGGTCTCCCGCCTTGTAGTTCGCCTTCCCGATCGCCTCCAAAATGACCTCAAGGGCCTCCTCGTTTGACTTCAGATTCGGCGCGAATCCCCCCTCGTCTCCGACTGCCGTGTTGTATCCTCTCTTGTGCAACACCGATTTCAGAGCGTGAAATATCTCGACTCCCATGCGCAACCCCTCCGAAAAGCTTGGCGCGTCGAGCGGGAAGATCATGAACTCCTGGAAGTCGACATTATTGTCCGCGTGCTTGCCGCCGTTCACTATGTTCATCATCGGAACCGGGAGGATGCGCGCGTTCGTGCCGCCGATGTAACGGTAGAGCGGAAGGTTGAGCGATCGCGCAGCCGCTTTTGCAACGGCCAGCGATACGCCGAGGATTGCGTTCGCTCCCAGCTTCCCTTTGTTGGGTGTACCGTCCAGTTGAATCATCATCTTGTCGATCCCCACCTGGTCGAGCGCGTCGAATCCGACGACCTCCTGCGAAATCGCCGTGTTCACATTCTCCACGGCCTTGAGCACTCCCTTGCCGTTGTACCGTCCCGCATCTCCATCCCTCAGTTCCACCGCTTCATTCTCCCCCGTCGAGGCACCGCTCGGGATTGCGGCACGTCCAACGGTCCCATCCTGCAATGTCACATCCACTTCAATCGTCGGGTTCCCGCGAGAATCGAGAATCTCCCGCGCCCACACATCGGTTATTGTCCGTTCCATGGTTTCTCCATTTCAGTAGAATCCGGTAAACATCATGACGCATTCAATTACGAAAAAAATCGTAGGAAAATCAAACCAACTCAATCGAATCGATGCTCGTACGTTTTCGCCCACTCACACCGTTCGATCCATTCCTGAATCCCCCCGGCAAGCGTTTCGTGCGGCACGCCTGCAAGTTGTTTTTGAAAGCTCTCCTTCGCCATCTCGTAATGGCCCGAATAAAAGTACGAGCGGCCGAGCCGGCCGAGCCGAATCGATTCAAGAATTGGATTCCCAATCATGCGAACGTTTTGCAGCAACTCGACGGCGGCGGAAAAATCGCC
>DATJYV010000026.1:0-6177 GCA_035499415.1 Bacteroidota bacterium | reverse complement strand
CGATTGCCGTAGGCGACGGCACTCTGATGCTCCATACCGTTGTGCGGGCTCTCGATGAGCTTGTAGCCATCGCGCTTGAAGGGATACGGGCCGAAGTCTTTTTCGTAGGTTGCCATCATGAGCTTCACCTGCGCGAAGACTTCCTTTGCCTTTGCCAGATGCTGCGGCAGGACATAATAATCCAGCGAAAGCGTGTCGTTCCCCCGACCGTAGACGTCGGAGAAGTGCGCAAACTTTCCGATGTTGACCGTGACGCAATAGTTGTTGATGGGATAGCTCACAAACCAGTCGTAGCGATGCCAACCGCTCTTCACATTCGTTTCCGCCCTCAAGCGTCCGTTGGAAACATCCATGAAACCGTCGGGAACCGTGACGCTGATGAGCATGCTGTCCGGTTCGTCGGCCTGGTGGTCTTTGTTCGGCCACCAGAGACTTGCGCCGGTTCCCTGGCACGTGACGCACGTCCATGGATTGCCCGACGAGTCTGTCGTCCACGTGAACCCGCCCTGCCACGGCGGATTTTTTGCGACAATGGGGTTCCCGGAATATTCAATCCTCACGGAATGGGACGAGTTCTTTGCCAGGAGCGAGGGCATGTGAATGAAAAATGCGTTCGAATCACGCGTAAACGAAACGTCTGTACGCTCATCGAGCGTGATGCGGCCGATGTGCATGTTTGCAAAGAGGTCGACCTGCATGCGGTCAAACGCGGAATCGACGGAGAAGAAGATGGTGTTGGACCCTGCGACCGATTGCTGCGACGGGTCGATGGTGACGTCAAGATGGTAGTAGTGAATGTCGTAGCACCGGCGCTCGGGCGAGTCGGTCCCGCGCAGGGTATCGGCATGCGTGAAAACCAGGGGGGCTCCCGGCCCTCGCGTCTGTCCCACAGCGACCGCACCGATACAAGTGAGAAACAGGAGAATGAGTGGTCGTTTCATCGGAGTTCTTCGCTCATTGTGATGGTGCGAACGTACAGAAGATTCGACGCATTAGCAACAATTCGAGTAGTGTCCTCAATTCAGCGGGCTCCAACGTATTAAGGAAGCGTCATGCTGAACTCGCTTGCCCCGTGCTTCGTCACGGGGTTTCAGCATCTGACGTTCACAGACCCCGAACCTCAGCCAGAGGCTGATGGGCCTTCGGCCCAAAGTTCGGGGTGACGGTTGCTTGGGAATAGAACACTACCCTCCAAACTCATTCGTTGGAATTTTGCGTTCGCTTCTGTATCTTTCTCGACGTCAATTTATTCATTCGGATCCGAGGAATGCCCCAGTCTCCGCTCGACCTGCTCTGCATCAATACCATTCGGACACTTTCGATGGACGCCGTCCAGAAGGCGAATGCCGGCCATCCGGGAATGCCGATGGGCGCGGCTCCGATGGCGTATGTGCTCTGGACGCGGCACCTGCGTCATAATCCCTCGAACCCCCGCTGGCCCAATCGCGACCGCTTCGTTCTTTCCGGCGGTCACGGCTGCATGCTCCTCTACAGCTTGCTCCATCTTACGGGGTACAACCTCTCGCTGGACGACATAAAACAATTCCGGCAGTGGGGAAGCAAAACGCCCGGTCATCCCGAGTCTCATCTCACCGAAGGCGTTGAAACAACGACGGGCCCGCTGGGCCAGGGATTTGCGAACGGCGTGGGAATGGCGATCGGCCAGAAGTTCCTCGCATCCCTCTATAATAAAGAGGGGTTCCCCGTTGTCGATTACCGAATTTATGCGATCGTGACCGACGGCGACCTGATGGAAGGGGTTGCATCCGAAGCGGCTTCTCTTGCGGGGCATCTCAAGCTCGGGAACCTTGTCTATCTCTACGACGATAATCGCATCACCATCGACGGCAGCACCGACCTTTCGTTCACAGAAGACCGCGGAAAACGATTCGAAGCGTACGGCTGGCACGTTCAGACGGTGGAGGATGGAAATGATCTCGATGCCATCGACCGGGCGATTCAAATCGCAAAGGAAGAAACGGGCAGGCCGTCGCTGATCAAGGTCCGGACGCACATCGGCTTCGGAAGCCCTCACAAGCAGGATACGGCGGATGCACACGGCTCACCGTTGGGAGAAGAAGAGGTAAAGTTGGCAAAGAAGGCCCTCGGATGGGATCCGGAGAAATTTTTCTTCATTCCCGACGATGTGCTGCGTCGATTTCGTGAAGCACAGAAAGTCGGCGAAGAGAAAGAAAAAGAATGGAGCGGCCTGTTTGAGGGTTATCGGAGAGCTCACAAGGAATTGGCAGACCAACTCGAGCGCGAGCGGAGGAGAGATTATGGAGAGGGATGGAAGAAGGCCCTGCCGACATTCACGGAAGCGATGGCAACGCGCGCGGCATCCGGAAAAGTTCTCGCGGCGATTGCGCCCCAGCTCCCGACACTCATCGGCGGTTCGGCAGACCTGACCCCGTCGAACGATACGCTGGTAAAAGGGACAGGAGATTTTCAAGCCGGAAACTACGGCGGTCGCTATCTGCGATTCGGAGTCAGGGAGCACAGCATGGGGTCAATCCTCAACGGCATGGCTGAGACGCCGGGCATCATCCCATACGGCGGAACATTTTTGATTTTCTCGGAATACATGCGGCCGCCGATCCGGCTTGCGGCGATTCAGCACATCCGGCCCATCTTTGTTTTCACGCATGACAGCATCGGTCTGGGCGAGGACGGGCCGACGCATCAACCCATCGAACAGCTCGCATCCCTTCGTTCGATCCCGAATATCACCCTCATCCGCCCCGCCGATGCGAACGAAACCTCGTACGCATGGCGCGTCGCGATCGAGCACGAGGGAGGACCTGTTGCCCTTGCGTTGACCCGCCAAAAACTCCCGCTCATCGACAGGACCAGGTACGCTTCGGCCGAGGGTTTGATTCGCGGCGCGTACGTCCTTGCAGAAAATTCGGCGAAACCCGCTATCATCCTTATCTCAACGGGCTCCGAAGTTCAGCACATCATCGGCGCCTATGAGCTGTTATCAAAAGAGAGGATTGCCGTGCGGATCGTGAGCATGCCGTCGTGGGAGTTGTTTGAGCGACAGCCGAAGGAATATCGCGGGAGTATCTTGCCGGCATCGGTCCGGAAACGGCTCGCCGTCGAGGCGGGGTCGCCGCTGGGCTGGCACAAATATGTTGGAACCGAGGGGGACGTTTTGGGAATTGAGCGATATGGCGCGTCGGCTCCCGGGGATGTGGTCATGCGGGAGTACGGATTTACGGCAGAGAATGTCGCACAACGCGCAAGAGAATTGCTGGACTAAAAGTGAACTCAGAACAGGGAGGAAACAAACCGGCCCGGCTTCGGTCACACCGAAACGGGGCCAGAAAGGTTGGATAACGTGCGCAAGGGATTGTTGATATATCTCCTGGTTCTTACGACTCCGTTCGTTCTGCTTTTCGGACAGCAGTCGAAACCCAAGCTGGTAGTCCTGATCGTCGTCGACCAAATGCGGGCGGACTATCTGGATCGTTTCGATGACCTCTACTCCGACGGCGGCTTCAAACGGCTGAGCTCCCACGGAGCCGTGATGAAGAATTGCAACTTCCTCCACTCGATGACAAACACGGGGCCGGGCCACTCGACGCTCTTTTCCGGAATACCGCTTCGCGTCAGCGGGATCGTATCGAACGCATGGTACAGCGTGCCGCTCGGCCGTTCAGTCTACTGTGTCGAAGACGGATCGGTGTCCGGCGTTGGCGTCGACACCTCCGAAGTCAACGGAAAAATGTCGCCAAGGAATTTCAACGGTACGTCTCTCTGCGACGAGCTCTTGAAAGTTTCCCCGAGTTCGAGAGCGGTTGGAATCGCGATCAAAGACCGGGGCGCCATCCTCCCGGCCGGCAAGCATCCCACCGGGGCTTATTGGTTCGACGCCGGGTCGGGGAACTGGATCACGAGCACCTACTACATGAAATCATTGCCGGCGTGGGTCGCCGCGTTCAACGCCAGGCATTTGCCGGAGCAGTCTCTTGGAACGTCATGGGAGAAATTGCTGCCGGAGAAGGACTACGTGCGGGCAGGAATCGACGACCAGCCGGGAGAGGGTTCAATTCCCGGCGAAACACGCCGCACATTTCCTCACCGAATCTCCGACCTCGCGACGCCGGATTTCAAAAATCGGTTCAGACGATTCGACGCGTTCGCAACATCTCCATTCGGCAATGTAATCACGGCGGAGTTCGCCAAAGCCGCAATCGAAGGCGAACAGCTGGGCCAGCGCGGCGTGACCGACATTCTCACGGTCAGCTTCTCGTCGCCCGATTACTGCGGTCACATTTTTGGACCGGACAGTCATGAAATCGAAGATATGTATGTGCGACTCGACGGCGTACTCGAGGATTTTTTGAAATTCCTCGATGCGAAAGTCGGTCTCTCAAACGTCGACATCGCATTGACGGGAGACCATGGAATACCCCCGATCCCCGAAAAGATTCCGCAGACCTGGGCGCGCCGGATCAACGGCGGCGACCTGCTGAATTTGCTGAAAGTCCGCATGGGACAACGGTACAATTACGATGAGGGAAACGACCGGCTGATCCCGGCGCTGTCGAACGACCAGATTTATGTCGACCACACGGCGATTGCGGCAAAGGGGTTCATCGAACAGGAGTTTATCGAAGCCATTGCGGAGGTGCTTCGGGGCCAAAAATATGTCGCCCATGCCTTCACGAGGTCGGAGATTGAACGGGCAGCCTGCGTCGGAACGACGGACCCCATCCTCTCAAGCGTCGTCCAGACGTTCGACGGCAGGCGGTGCGGAGACATCGCAATTATCCTGACCCCTTATTCGTATTTCTCTCCGCTCACGACCGGCGTCAACCACGGAACCCCCTACGAATACGACACACACGTCCCGCTTGTTCTTGTTGGACCGAAAATCAAGGCGGGTGTCTATGCCGACTCCTGCGCGCCCAACGACATCGCCCCGACGTTTGCCGCGATTCTCGGAATCCACGCACCCGAGTACACCATCGGCAAGCCCCTCGACGAACTCCTGGAAGCGGAACCTTCCAAATGAGCGCACCGCGGAACATGCGTTTGCTTCATTCCACCACTATGAAAGGAGTATGTGTATGACCGGCATTATGTCCTTGTGGCTTCCGATTTTGCTCTCTTCCATCATCGTCTTCATTCTCAGTTCCATCATCCACATGGTCATGCCCTGGCACAAGAACGATTACCCGAGATTATCGAACGAGGATAAGGTGATGGATGCTCTTCGTCCGCTCTCAATTCCGCCCGGCGACTACATGCTCCCCCGACCTGCGACGAGGGAGGATATGCACTCTGCCGAATTCAAAACGAAGCTGGAGAAGGGTCCCGTTCTGGTCATGACGGTCTGGCCAAACGGAATGCGATCGATGACGAATAATCTCATTCAGTGGTTCGTCTACCTGGTTATTGTTGGAATCTTCTGCGCGTACCTTGCTTCCCGTACACTTCCGATAGGCACCGCGTACCTGTCCGTCTTCCGGCTCGTAGGAACTGTCGCATTCCTGGGTTATTCCGCGGCATTGTGGCAGATGTCGATATGGTACGGACGTTCATGGAAGGTGACGGCCATCTGGTCGATGGACGGACTAATCTATGGATTGTTCACCGCCGGAACGTTTGGATGGCTCTGGCCAAGGTGAGGAAAAAGAGCAGGTAGAGGTTGAGGTTAAGATTGAGGTTAAGGTTGAGGAAGAGGAAGGAAAAATTAAAAAGTAAAAAATGAAGGGCGAGATGCGAGGGAAAAGAAAGATAGCGTTCGGCGATCAGTTGTCAGCGATTAGCTTTCAACCGTGTAAATTTCGGCTCTTAATTGAGAGCTTGACCGACAGTCCGGTATTTGCCAGCCGCTATTCACCTACCGCTTTCCAGTCTGACCGCTGATTGCTGACGGCTGACCGCTCTTCCTGATGACCCCCCTAACGCTTCGCCGCGACCGGTATCTGCTCGCGGCGATTCTTTTTCTTGTCGGAATCTTCCTCACCGCATCATCCATTCGAGGCGTGTTCATCATCGACGAGGATAACTACCTCGTTTCGGCTCTCTCTCTCCGGCAGGGCAGCTCCTTCGTCGAAAACACCCGGGGGCTCTCTCCCAGCCGCGAACTTGATTGGTTCGACCCCGATGAGCAGGCCAGGCCGATTCTTTCGACACCGGTATTTTCGGCCGTCCCGTCTCTCTACG
>DATJYV010000025.1:0-2991 GCA_035499415.1 Bacteroidota bacterium | reverse complement strand
CACGAGTGTAAGAACATTGCGCGGCACCCCCTCGGGAGATACCGAAATTGTGTCATTCGAACTCTCCGGACAGCCTTTCATGGCGATAAGCGCCGGACCGTTGTTCAAGTTCAATGAAGCGATTTCGTTTATCGTTCCTTGCGAAACCCAGGATGAGATAGACTACTATTGGGAAAAACTCTCTGCGAACCCGGGGGCGGAGCAGTGCGGTTGGTGTAAAGATCGTTTCGGCGTTTCATGGCAGGTGGTGCCGACCATTCTGGGGGAGATCATGCATGGGGGTGACAACGAGAAGATTGCGCGGGTGACGAGAGCGTTTCTTTCCATGAAAAAATTCGATATCGCCGCCGTGGAACGTGCCGCCCGAGGTACGTAGAAACCCGGAGTTTCAACGCCGCCCCTCAATCCCGCAAGCGGCTTTGTACGGGCGGTTATATTGCTACAGCTTCCTTCCCATCAAGACCCGCTTGACCTCTTCCAGCTGGTCAAACGTGTTCACCCCTCGAATTTCATCCGGATGCGAGGCTTTGAGCGCCGAGACCATCCACTTATTGCGCCAAAAATATTCGAACACATCGGTCAAATAGTATTCGTGCTGAACGTTATGTTGGGTGATGTGGGAGAGCCCGTTGAAGAGTTTCACTTTGTCGAACACGTATATCCCCGAATTAATTTCTCTCACGGTGCGCTCGCCGGCGGACGCATCCTTGTGCTCGACGATCTTCTCGACTGATCCGTCCGAATTTCTGATGATGCGTCCGTAGCCGGTCGGGTCTTCGAACTCGGCCGTGAGAATTGTGGCAACCGCGCCGCTTTTCGCGTGATGCACCAGCAATTCATTCATGCTCTCCCGCGTCAGCAACGGAACATCTCCGGAAAGCACAACGACGTCTCCCTCGAAGCCGTTGAGCGCGCGTTCGGATTGCATGACCGCATGCCCCGTGCCGAGTTGTTCTGCCTGGACGACGCATTCGACCTCCGGGTGCGAACGGCGCACGTATTCCGTGACCGCCTCCCGCTGGTAGCCGACGATGATGATCACCCGGCTTGCACCGAGGTCAAATGCAAGGTCGGCGACAAAGTGGATCATCGGCCTTCCGTCGATCTCGTACAGTACTTTGGCTTTCGAAGGGTCCCGCATCCTGGTTCCCCTCCCCGCCGCCATCACGACGGCAGCCAGGTTCCGTGCCCTCACGCGGTCGTTCATGGAATGTCGATCATGATGTTATCGATCAGGCGCGTTCGTCCGAAGCGCACCGCCAGCGCGACCAGTACCGAAGGCCGGGGCAATTCGGATACGATCGCAAAGCGCTCGGGGTCGATGAAGGAAATATAGTCGATCTGTTCCGGCCGGCCGGTGTTCACCATCGAGCGCATCTCCGACGCGATCTTCTTCGTATCCCGCTCGCCCGCCGCAACCGACCGTGCAGCGTACTGCAGCGACGCGTACAAAACCGTCGCCCGTCCCCTCTCGTCTTTGCTCAGATATGCGTTGCGTGAACTCATGGCAATGCCGTCCGCTTCGCGTACGATCGGACGGACGACGACCTCGGTATCGAAGTTCAGATCGCGGACCATCCGCTGGACGATGAACGCCTGTTGCGCGTCCTTCTGGCCAAACATCGCTTTCTCCGGTCTGGTGATGTTCAGAAGCTTGGCGACGACCGTGGTCACTCCACGGAAGTGAGTGGGACGAAATTCCCCTTCGAGAATGGTCGAAACCCCCTCCGTCACCACAAAGGTGCGATAGTCCTCCGGATACATTTCTTCACGGCCTGGAGCAAACAGGATATCGGTTCCCGCATCCCGGGCCGTCCGTTCGTCCCGCTCGAAGTCGCGCGGGTAACGGTCGAAATCCTCCGACGGACCGAACTGTGCGGGGTTTACGAAGATCGTCGTAATGACGACGTCGCTGGTCGACCTCGCATGACGGATGAGACTCACGTGGCCGTCATGCAGATAACCCATGGTCGGAACGATGCCGACGACCCTTCCCTTTCCCGCAAATCCCGCCGAGGCACGACGCATCTCCGGAACGGAGCGGATGATCTCCATCGTCAGATGATCTTTTTCCCCATGCCGGAAAGGACCAGCTCGACCGCAAACTCCGCCGATTGATTCCGGTTGTCGAGGATCGGATTGACTTCCACCACTTCGAGAGATTTCATGACCCCATGCTCGTTGAGAGTCTCCATGATGAGATGCGCTTCGCGGTAGTTCAGCCCCCCTTTGACGGGTGTGCCAACTCCGGGCGCGACGGAGGGATCCACGGCGTCCAGGTCGAGACTGACATGGAGGTAGTCAACGCGGCTCAACTTATGGAGCGCCTTTGCGATGATCGCGGCCATGCCGTGTTTGTCAATCTCCTCCATCGTAAAGATGTTGATGCCGTACTTCCTGATATGATCTCTCTCCCCTTCGTCCAGCTCGCGCGTCGCAACGAGGACCACGTTCGCAGGGTCCACCTTCCGTTCATCTCCTCCGACGCTCGTGAGCTCGGCCGCACCCAGGCCGATCGACGCTGCCAGCGGCATACCGTGAATGTTTCCCGACGGCGTCGTCTTGTCGGTGTTCAGATCGCCGTGCGCATCCACCCACAAGACGCCCGGAGTTTTACGCACACTTCGGCACGCCTCCGAGATGCCCGCAATCGTCCCGATGGCAATCGAATGGTCGCCGCCGAGGACGAGCGGAAAGTCTCCCGTGGCGGCGATCTTGCTTACTTTGGCCGAAAGGAGCGCGCAGGCGCGGACGATTTCGGGGAGGTACCGCAGTTTTTCGTTCTGGATTTCCTGAAGTTCGGGACCGCGGACGGGAATGTCCCCTTCATCGACAACTTCGTGTCCCAGTTCATGGAGTTTTTGCGCAACGCCGGCGATGCGGATGGCCGACGGCCCCATATCCACTCCCCGGCGTCCCGAGCCGAGGTCCATCGGAACTCCGACCAGGTGGACTTTCATGCACCGTTCAATCCAGAATCAACTTGAGCAA
>DATJYV010000024.1:0-6587 GCA_035499415.1 Bacteroidota bacterium | reverse complement strand
GCGCATGGTCACAACCCTGAAACAGCGCGAACTACGCGAGGGACTGGTGTTGAAGCAGGTGAAGATTCCGATCGCTCCCGGGAACATCAGCGAAATAACCGAGGCATTCGCCCGGGGGATCACCCCGAAGACACGCGTCATTCTCGTCTCGCATGTCGTGAACATCACGGGTCAGATCACGCCGGTGAAGGAGATCTGCGAGCTCGGCAGGAGCAAGGGGATCGAAGTCGTCGTTGACGGCGCCCATTCCTTCGGCCATTTCGATTTCAAGCAGAGCGACCTCGGGTGTGATTATTTCGGGACAAGCCTGCACAAATGGCTCTTCGCTCCGAAAGGGACGGGGTTTCTCTTCGTGAAACGGGAGAAGATCGAGAAGCTGTGGGCGCTCATGGCAACCGAGAAAGGGCAGGCGAAGGATATCCGGAAGTTCGAAGAGATTGGAACGCACCCGGCCGCAAACAAGCTCGCGATCGGCGAAGCGCTGTTGTACCATCGGGGGTTGGGAGCGAAGCGAAAAGAGGCGCGCCTGAGATACCTGCGAAACTATTGGGCCGGTCAACTCAAGGGTCTGCCCAATGTCCGCTTCAACACTTCCTTCGACGAGAACCAATCGTGCTGTATCGCGAACGTCGAGATCGTCGGGCTCGACCCAGGCGCGGTCGGCAGTTACCTCATGGGGACGCATCGCATCTTCACGACGCCGATCATTCATGACGAGTTTCGCGGACTGCGGATCACGCCAAGCGTATACACAACCCCGGCAGAGCTCGACCGGTTCGCCTCGGTCATGAGCGACATCGCCCGAAAGGGTTTGCCGAAGACTTAATCCCCGTCACAATGCAGATTTGGAAAGGAAAAGAAAACATGGAGAAACAGATGAAATCGTTGCTGCGATTACTGACCTGCATGCTGGTGGCTGGGTCGATTTCGGAACTGGGGGCCAAGCAAATGCCCGCGCCTGAACTTCCGGCACTCCGCGTCCCGCGCGTCAGCCAGGGGGCGAGGGTTACGCAGGTCATCGGCCTGAGCGAGGTCACGATCCAGTATCATCGGCCCGGCGTCAAGGGGCGCGACATATGGCACACAATCCAGCCCTACGACTCGATCTGGCGCGCGGGCGCAAACGAGCCGACCCTCATGACGTTCAGCGATCCGGTGAAGGTCGAAGGGAAACAACTTGCTGCCGGCACGTACCGCTTTCTGACCATCCCTGACAAGGCCGAATGGACCTTGATCTTCAACACGGAGATCAAGAATTGGGGGACGGTCTACGAACCGATGTACGACACACTCAAGGTCAAGGTCAAACCGGAAGAAGGGCCGCATGAAGAGTGGATGTCGTTCAACTTTACGGACCTTACGTCGAACTCCGCGAAAGTCGTCCTCGCATGGGACAACGTCAGGGTCGGATTCAAGGTGGAATTCAACACGCTGGCAAAAATGCAAAACTCCGTCGGTACCTGGCAGCTGCTGAACCAGTCGGCGCGCTACGCCTTGGGCGAAAAGGTCTATCTGAACGAGGCGATGGGCTGGATCGACCGGTCGATTGGGATGGACCGGAATGCAACAAATCTGCGGACGAAAGCGGAACTTCTTGCCGCAATTGGAAAATCACAGGACGCAATTGCCGCCGCAGAGGAAGCCATCAAAGCGGGAAAAGAGAGGGATCCGAAATTCGATTCGAAAGGAATCGAAGAACTCATCGGCAATTGGAAGAAGGGGATGAAATGATCCGGCGACGATCGTCCCGGGAACGGGGATAAATTCTTCGTTGGGTGAACTGGTGATTGAGTAACTCGGAATTCGCACTCGAAGCTCATCACGCGCCACTCGAAACTCGGAACCCTCAACCGAACGGAGAACCCAAGGGCAGAGCGCATCTGCCCTTTTTTATTCCGTGGACTCCGAAGCCGCCCCGGCGTTTCCATTCCGCAGGGACAGCACGGTAGCGACGGAGACGACAACGGCACATCCGACCACATTGTACCAGAGCCAGGAGATTGAAGAATATTTGAAGCAGAGCAAAACTGCCCCCTCCCCCGCCAATGCCCCGATGAACGTTGAAGTTCCATCCACCCTGCGCACATAGAACGCAAGAAGGAAAATTCCCAGCATCGTTCCGTAAAACAAGGAGCCCAGGATGTTGACGGCCTCGATGAGCGAACCCAGCCGGCTCGCATACTGAGCGAACAGGACGGCGTAGACGCCCCAGCCGGCCATCATCAATCGCGAAACGACCACATAATGTTTCTCGGACTTCTCGGGCCGGAGAAATCGCCGGTAAATGTCCACGACGGATGTCGAAGCAAGCGCGCTCAACTCGCCGGAACTGGAGGACATTGTGGCGGTAAAGATGCAGGCAAACAAAAGTCCGATGAAGCCCCGGGGCAGGGAGTGCAGAACGAACGAGAGGAAAATGTAATTCGTGTCGTTGGCATCAGCCCCGGGATGATCCTGCTCCACAATCTCCGCCGCCCTCGCATGGATCCGCGATTCTTCGTCGTGGAAAGCCAAAATCTTCTCCTTCAATTCCTCGCTTTCGGACCTGGACCCTGTCCGTCGTGCGCCGAGATATTCGCGCAGTGCGCCTTGTTTCTCCCGAAAGAGCGCATCCGAGCGCCGCTCAAGGTCGCGAAATTCACCGCCATGAATGCCCGATTCGACACGCGCAGACTCGACGGGGTTGAAGAAGAGCGGCGGCTGCGAAAACTGATAAAAGACAAAGACCATCGCTCCGAGCAGGAGAATGAGAAATTGCATCGGGACCTTCGCGATGCCGTTGAACATAAGGGCGAGACGGCTTTGCTCCACTGACCGGCCTGTCAGATAGCGCTGGACCTGCGACTGGTCCGTGCCGAAGTACGCCAGTGCGACGAACCCGCCGCCTATGACCCCCGACCAGAAGTTATACCGGTTCTTCAGGTCGAAGGAAAAATCAAGGACATTGAGGCGGCCCATCCCGCCGGCGAGGTGAAGCGCGTCACCGAAACTCACCTCCGTCGGGAGCGACCGGACGGCCACAACGAAGGCCAGTGACATCCCCGTCAGAACGATGAGCAGCTGATACACGTGCGTATGGTTCACGGCCTTGACGCCGCCAGAGACCGTGTATGCAAGAATGAGAGAGCCGATGCAAACGGATGTGATTCGGACATCGAGCCCCAGCATCACGGAAAGAATGAGCGACGGAGCGTAGATGGTGATCCCCACGGCAAGGCCGCGTTGGAGGAGAAAGATCGCACTTGTGAGGATGCGTGTTTTGGCGTCGAATCGACTTTCCAGGTATTCGTAAGCCGTGAAAACGCGGAGGCGGTGAAATATCGGAACTGCGGTCGCGGAAAGGATGACCATGGCGATGGGCAGCCCGAGGTAGAACTGGATGAAGCGCATTCCGTCCACATATGCCTGGCCGGGGGTTGAGGTGAATGTAATCGCACTCGCTTGCGTCGCCATGATCGAGAGTCCGACCGTGAACCATCGCATGGACCTCCCGCCGAGGAAGTAGCCCTGCATCGTCCCGCTTCCGCGTCCTTTGATTATGCCGTAGAGGCCAAGGGTGAGCAGGGTACCGCACAGCACGACCCAATCGATCGCGCTCATTGGAAAGCGCGCATGAAGACGAACAGGAGAACGAGGAGAACGATCAGATTTATGATAACCGCGAGGTAGGCGCGACGCCACGAGCCGAATGGCGGCCGGGCTTCAGACTGGCTGTCGCGTCGTTTCGAGAAGCGGAAATCGAAACCCACAATGGGTCGATCCTGGAGGGAAGTGCGCTTCAGTTTCCCTTTGACCCCACCTTGCCGGTCTCGTGGAGAGAGACGAGGTTAGCGAACAACCGGTACGCGCCCTCCACTCCCCCCGGCAACTGGCGGAAAAATGCGTACGCGTCGTAGACGAAGTACCCTTTGCCGTATTTCGCGACGAGAAGCCCGCCCTTCAGCGAGCTCTCGCCCGGATCGCTGCAGGCGAGCGGCGTTTCGTACCGGGCATCCCATCGCTCGGCAAAATACAAACCCCGTTCCTGAACCCATCCCTGAAAATCTGCTTCTTTGATTTTGTTCGGAAAATTCAGGACCGGGCTTGCCGGATTCATGAATGAAACCGGCGCCTCTTCCATCGTCACGCGGTCGTGTGAAACCGAGAACGGATACGGGCCGAGATTGTCCGTCACCCCTCGTTGGAGCGTGACATACTGTACCACGTACGTACCGCCGTTTCTCACGTATTCCATGATGCGATTCTGGACCTCAGGAAGAATTTCCCGCGTGTTATAAGCCCGGATGCCGGCCACGATCGCGTCGTACCCGGACAGGTTTCCGGACGCGAGTTCCTCGTCGGTCAATTGATGCACGTTGAAACCCATCTGATGAAGCGCCGCAGGCACTTCATCCCCCGCTCCCATGATGTAACCGATGCGTTGCCCCACTATCTGCAATTCTATCCGCAGAAGTTTTCCCGAAGCCGGGGGAAAAACCGTCTGAGTCGGAATGTGAGAATATCGAATCGACCTCGATCCGCGGCTCTGGGTCGTCCCCTGAATGTCGGCCTCAATGCGAAACTCTCCGCTGGCTGCGCCGGATGCCGGAGCCACCTCGAAGATTTCACTTCGCTCATCCCCCTTTTTCGCAAGACGAAATTGGATTGACTGAGGCCGCGCCGTCCATCCTTTCGGCAGGACAATCCTGAGAATCCCTTGCTCGTCCGCCCCGCCAGCGACCAGCGTCACACCAACCTTCTTTCCGCCTGCGTCGGGAAAGACAAAGACGCGTTCCGAGAGATTCAGCGAGACCGGCGGAGTGATCTCGATGGGACGATACCTTTCCCCCTCTACCGGGTCGGTCCACCGGTACTCGACGGGGCATTCATAAACAAGTTGGCCGTTTCCCGTGTTGACATAAAAACGGGCGGTGAATGGTGGAGAATTCTCCGGGGTCCCCACGAGCTCCTGGTCTGAGACGGAATACGCGCCGACTCCTCCCTGTTCCACCAGCCAGTATGGTTGCGTGAGAGGATGGTCGAAGGGAACGTCGCAGACAAATCTCCCCCGCACGGGCGTGTTTTGTTCCAGATGCACATCAGCGAGTCTCCCCGCGCCTTCAAACGATAGCGCAACGCTGTCGAGGATGAACGGGTAGCTCGACCGGTTCAAGGCGCTTACAAAGACAGACATGCGACCGCCGGGGACAACCGAATACGTGGAGTCGATTGCATCAAACCAGAGGCCGCCGCAGGCCCGAATGAGGTCCGCCAGTTCCTGCCTTTTCTTCGGCACCCAAAAATTTTCGCGCAATTCCCCGAGCCGCCGATATATCTGTAACAGGTGGGGAATCAACGCGGACGGATTTTCCGGATCGTAAAGCGAGAGTGCTTCCGTCGTCATCTTCTGCAGATCTTCTGCCCCCGGCACTCTTGACCACGTCACATCGATTCCGTCGAAGAGGTCGGTTGTGGCCTTGCGTCCGGCGGTGTGCTGAAAATAGTTGACGTTCGAGCCGCGCGTGGGAGACGCTCCAAAGCCCTGGCTTTTGTGCATGCTCCGGCTTTCGCCGGCGATCTCGGTGAACGATGTGCCGAGGAGTGGGCTGTACGCGCCGACGTCCACACTGACCGAGTTCAGCGTGTCGAAGGGTGCATCGGCGAAAAATCGCGCCTGGTTGAACAGAAGCCGGGTTGCCTTCCAGGGCCTCACATACTTGAGCTGGTCGGGAAATCGTGTTGAATCGCCCGCGGCATCGAACGCCTCCCTCGCAAGGATGGCCGACGCTGTATGATTGCCGTGACCGCCGATCGTAGGCGAGAAACGGGTGATGATCACGTCCGGCCTGAATTTCCGGACGACCCAGACGACATCCGAGAGAATCTTTTCTTCCCCCCAGATGCGAAGTGTTTCCTCGGACGTTTTGGAATATCCGAAATCGATCGCGCGCGTGAAAAATTGCTCCGCTCCGTCAATCCGCCGGGCGGCAAGGAGCTCCTGCGTTCGCAGCACGCCCATTAGATCACCCTGTTCCGTCCCGAGCAGATTCTGCCCTCCTTCACCGCGCGTCACGGACAGATACGCTGTCTGAACAAGCCGCCCTTTCGCAAGATAGGCGAGGAGCGCCGAATTCTCGTCGTCCGGATGCGCCGCGACGTAGAGAACCGACCCCAGGATATTCAGCTTCTTGAGGGCCAGACGGATTTCCGCCGCATCCATCGTTCGAGCGGCCTGAGCTCTTGCCTCCGGCCGCATCCCGCCCGCAACCCCAAGCAAAATAATCCACGCCATCGTCAGGAAACGCGAGAGCCGGTTTCGTCGCATCAGTTCACCGTATGAAAGAGTAATTCAATTCCGTGGAATGTACTTGATCGATGATGAAGCTGCAAGGCAATTGTCCCCGGCCGCGGTTCACCGGCGTTCGGCGAACGAAGGGCGGGGCCAGTAGATTCTTTCCTGTCCGTCAATTATATTTCGAGTGTCGCACTCGCGCATCCTGCATTTCACATCCCTTCAATGGAGGCCACTACCATGCGCACCAACAACGTCTCTCGTCTGGTCATTCTCCTTGCCCTGACCCTCATCGCCGGCGGAGCCAGCGCTCAAC